>DATGXU010000552.1:0-1726 GCA_035298685.1 Magnetospirillum sp.
GCGTCGTTCGCCGATGACGGTTCGCTGACCGTCGAGCATGCCGGCCGGCGCAGCGTCTACGCCCTGTCCAGCGGGCAATGGCTGTACGATACCGAAACCCAGCCCGCGTCGTTCGCGGTGGAAGGCGACCGCCGCCGCACCGTCGCCCTGGCGTCGGTGGAAGAGGACATGCCGCCGCGCGCCATCGCGGTGCTGACCCTGGCGACGCCGCAAGCGGTGCTGAAGCGGGTGATGATCATGGCCGACGACCCCACGCGGGCGCGGCTGCTGCGTCCGTCCATGGCCATGATCCGGCCGGTGCCGCGCCTGGAAGACGCCACCCGCCGCACCATCGACCTGTCGCTGCCGGCGGGGCTGATGCGTGTGCCGGTAACCGGCGACGACATGGACATCGCCAACGCCCAAATACCGCCCGGCCTGCGGCTGGTCGAACTGAAGCCGTGGACGCGCCGCTAAGTCAGCCCATCATCCGCCACCAGCGGCGGGCATCGGCGCCCCGCCATTCGGGGCCGTGCCCCGACAGCAGCACCGTCTCTTCCGCCACCGTGCCCAGGAAACGCGGGATGGATTGCCACAGCTTTTCCTCGCTGCCGCCGGGCAGGTCGGTGCGGCCGACGCCCTGGCGGAACAGGGTGTCGCCGGTCAGCGCGAATCCGCCGAAATCGTAACAGACGCCGCCGGGCGTGTGGCCCGGGGTATGGGTGACGCGGATTTCGGCGCCGCCCAGGGTCAGGGTGGGTTCGCCGGCGAACAGCTTCACCCGCGCCGGGCCTTCCTGGCCCTCGCCGGTGAACGCCCGCGACAGCTCGCTGGCTCGCTGGATCACCGGCAGTTCGTCCTGGTGGGCATGGGTGTCCACGTCCAGCGCCAGTTCCAGCGCGCGGGCGGCGCCCAGATGGTCGGGATGGCCGTGGGTCAGCCACACGGCGACCGGCTTGCCGTTGCCGCTCTTGGTCACCTCATCGGCCACCGCGGCCAGGATGCGGTCGGCATCCCCGCCGGGATCGACCACCACCATTTCGCCGCTGGGGCGGTGGCGGACGATGTAGACGTTTTCGTACCACGGCGGGCTGGTGACGACCACGGTCAGGCTGAAATCACCAAAATCGCCGAAGTGATGGACGGACATGGCTGGCACGCTCATATGAGTGAGGGCGGAAACGGTGCACCCCCATATAGCCCATGCGGCGGCGGCGTTCCAGGCGCGCCTTGTTTACTGGGTGGTAACCAGGACCGGGTGACAATTGGACCCTTTCCCAATGGACAGGCGCGATGCCCAAGAACACTTCCACCGGCCCGTTTCCCACCGCCCGCGAGGACGCGGCCATCGCCCAGGTCAATGCGCCGGACACGCCGCAAACCGCTTCGCCCGCCTATCGCCTTGCCTTCGAGGACGAAGACTTCCTGTTGCGCTCGGACCTGCGGGCGGTGCGGCTTCAGCTTGAACTGATGAAGCCCGAGCTGCTGCAGCAGGAACAGGGCATCCGCTCGACCATCGCCATGTTCGGGTCGGCGCGCATTCCCGATCCGGAAACCGCCACCCACAATCTGGCGCTGGCCGAGACCGAGGCGCGCGCCGCGCCGCGCGACAAGGCGCTGGCCCGCAAGGTGACGGTGGCGCGGCGGATGCTGGCCAATTCCCGTTACTACGAGGAAGCCCGGCGTCTGGCCCAGATCGTCAGCAACACCTGCGTGGGCGAGCATGTCTGCGACTTCGTGGTCAAGA
>DATGXU010000553.1:0-4178 GCA_035298685.1 Magnetospirillum sp.
GTTTGCCCAGGGCGACCTCGCCGGCGCCCGCGACTTGCAGCAACAGACCCTGGAGGCCCGCCGCCGCATCCTCGGCCCCGACCATCCCGACACTCTGGGCAGCATGAACAATCTGGCCGCAACCCTGTTTGCCCAGGGCGACCTCGCCGGCGCCCGCGACTTGCAGCAACAGGCGCTGGAGGCTCTGCGCCGCATCCTCGGCCCCGACCATCCCGACACTCTGATATCAGCCTTCATGCTGGCTCAATACACGGCATCGGTTGGAGAAATGGCGGATGCCATCAATCTGGCAGCCTGGGCTGCCCGCGGGCTGGCGGAAAAATTGGGCCCCGGCCATCCCCATACGCAAATGGCCGTCGATCTTCTCGCCGCCCTCACCGCCCAGCGAAATGGCGCCCCAGCCCCCGACTGACCAGGGTGGCGATATCGCTGGGGCGATGGGTGCAGGCCAGGGCGGCCAGTTCATCGCCATCCAGTTCGGTGATCAAGGGGCGGACGGACAAGGTGTCTCGGATATCTGCCAACCCGTTGAACAAGGCCGGGTCCATCGCCTGCGCCTGCGGGTCGGGCGTCAGCCAGTCCATCTTCAGCCCGGCGGCGCGGGCGATGTCGGCGGTGGCGCCGCCGAAGCCGGCGGCCAGATACAGCGGCTGCCCGGCCGTCAGGGTCATCAGCGCCTCTTCCACCAGACCGGGCTGGCGACCCTGGAACCCGGTGCGCCTGCCGCCGATCATCAGGCGGCCCTGGGTGTTTTCGACCAGATACTTCCGCATTTTGGTCAACTGCTTGGCCTTTTCCCAGGGGTCGGTTTCCTGTTCCGGGGCCTCGGACCGCTCGGTGTCCGGCGGGATTACCTTGCCATCCTTGCTCAGGCACACGACCCGGCCATGCCTCCCAAGCCGATCCACGGTCTCGCTGATGACGGACAGCGGCACCTGGCGGTGGACCCACCACGCCAGGCAGACCAGCAGGGCGTCGTCGTCCTTGCGGCCATAGCGCACCACCTCGTCCACCAGGAAGGGCGTCAGGCCATCGGGCAGCAGATGGCCGCCCCAGGCCAGGGTGCCGCCGCCGGCCAGCACCAGCCGCGCCAACTCGCCCAGCGCCAGCTTGAAATGACGCGGGTTCAGCCCCAGGCGTTCCATGTCCGGCGAGTCCGAGGCCGACAGCCCCAGGCGCACGCCCTTCAGGGCATCACGGGGCAACAGCGAATTGATCATGCCCCGGCCCCCGTCCCTGGCGCCTGCTTCACATTGTCTGCCCGCGCCGACAGCGTGCGCGGCGTCAGGATTTCCAGCCGGCCGCCAATGCCGGCCAGACCGGCCACCGCATCGATGGCTTGCCGTTCGCATTCGGTCAGCGGCGGATCGGGATGCAGAACCACCACCGGCATCGTTCCCGCCGGCTTGTTCGCCTTCAGCCAGTGGGCGAAGGTCAGCGGCTCGGGGGCATGGGGGGCCCACCAATCCACATGCCGCCCTTCCTTGCGGGCCAGCTGTTCCTGGCGTCTCCACAACTCGCGCTTCAGGCATTCATCCACCAGCCGCAACAGGGCATGGCGGATGGTCGCCTTGTCCCAGGCGTCGCCATCACGCTTGGCCGGCACACGGGGAATGTGATCCAACAGGAACGATCCCCGCCCGTCGCCCTGGATCAGAGCGTCGATGGCCACCACCGGCACGCCGTTGGTCTTGGCGGTGGTCACCTCGCGGTGACACCATTCCCGACCGGCATAGCTGTCGGTGCGCAGGCACAGCATGGAGCCGGTGGCGGCGTTGGCCTCCAACTCCTCGGACCAGTCGTCGTCTGTCTGGATGGAGCTGGAATCGAAAAATTCCTGCAGCTTGGTTTTCTGGACTTCGTGACGCACCGCCGCGATGAACGCCTTGGTCGCGTCCTCGGCGGCCTTGTCCATGTGCTTGGTGTGGCTGACGAACACCTGGATGGGATCTTTGTCGCCCTTCAGAAATTGCGTGAGGCTTTGCGAGAGGTCGCGGAAACGCATGGTGTCGTCCGCCTCGTTCAGGTTGTCCGGCGACGCCAGCAATTGCTTATGGGCGAACAACGGCTTCAGCCCGGCCGAAGCTGGCGCATCCTTGTGCAAGCACACGCCCCACAGGCGGACCTTGTCGGGCTTGGCATCGGCTTCCACCTTCAAACGCTGCAGCCAGTCGAACCACTCGCCCCCATCCTTGGTGGCGCAGGCCAGGCCCAGATCCAG
Source organism: Magnetospirillum sp. (assembly GCA_035298685.1). Lineage (GTDB taxonomy): Bacteria > Pseudomonadota > Alphaproteobacteria > Rhodospirillales > Magnetospirillaceae > Magnetospirillum. Next base: position 2,222 of record DATGXU010000553.1, read on the forward strand.
CAACGTCACCACAGCCACATGGGCCGGCGGCCGCGGCGGCCCGGCCTCATCCGGCAACTGAATGGGGCGCGGTGCGGAGCCCGGCCCCATCCAGCCGGCGGAACGGACGAACACCTCGACCGCCCCGCCGATCAACCCCGAGAACTGATCCCCGTGATAATGGTCGATCATGGCCTCGGCGATGGGCCGGGCCCTACGATCGTCGTCGGGATGCCAAACAACATGGACCTCGAGAACTGGTGGCAGCACGGAACGGGCCTTTCAGCGGACAGGGCACAACCGCCAATAACACGCCCATGCCAGCGCGCGCAACTTAAGCCGCCAGACGACTGAGCATCCGTTCGGTACACATGCTTGAACTACGTTGACTATCCAGCCCCCCTCACTCTCTCGACCAGCCGATCCGTCCATTGGTTCAACATGACAACGGTCGAGCGCTTCCCTTGGTGTCGGAGAATTCGGGGAAGCCGGCGTATGCGGACGTGATCCGGCAACAGCGCCTCGGCCCCCTTGTCCCACTTGCCACCGCGGGCGACCATAGCATCGAGCAGCTTCTGGATATGCTCCTCTATCTCGACCTGCGGACACTCCATCCGGTAGCGGAGCATCATTCCGGCGAGAGCCGTTATGCCAGCATGATCGACGTCCAGCAGCACCACGGGCGGCAGATCGGCACCGCGGAACATGGCGACCAAGCAGGCACGTTGGTGACGGCTTGTCCTTGAGATGCTGCGCTCTCCACCGAGGTAGCACAGCGACATGGACACCGACAAATCGGGGTTTTCCGCTGCAATGCGTTTGATGACGGATGCGAGCCAATCCGTCTCGCCGGCACATTCCCAATCGGCTGTCTTCAGCAGTTGGAATTCGATCGGCGGCAATCCGCCCTTCAGTCCCTCAGGCCCGACGCTAACGGCCTCTCGTGGGCGCCGAACCGACGGCCGGCGCACCCTTGGGGCGCGCCCGGCATCAGTCGCGTCGGGGCCTGGAACGGCGACAGGCTTGCCGATGATGACCTTCGGCTCCTTGACCTTCTGTACCGGGACATCATTCTCGAACGCGCTGATCTTTTCGATTACAGGCAAAGCTCTCTGGCGCTTGTCGCGGCGGCTTTGCGCCGTGGGATCAACCTCTTCGCCTTGCAATCGGCGCGCCCCGTCTTGCCTGGAGCGCCAGAGAACTACCTGCCGGGTGCCTGGCAACCGGCCATCAACACGGACTGCACGCTCAGCCGGGTGGGAGTAGCGTAGCGTCTCACATGGCAAAGTGCGCCCACTCATGCCCTTGATTTCAAGGACAAGGCGGTGCGAGGACCACTCGACCCCGCGGAATTCCAGCCGCGTGTCCAAAGGGGGCGGCTCTAAGGAGACGAACCTCTGATTGCGGCTGCGGTCACGCACACTATCCCAGGCCCGACGCCCCGCAGGATCCACCGCGAGCCAAGCGAACTCCTTGACCACGTTGCGGGACAGCGCACGCCGGGGAACGCCCCATGTGAAGTCGATCTGGAGCTCCTTGTGGAATCCGGGCTCGACCGGCAAAGCCAAATTCAGAAGCCCTGCCGGTTGTATGATCGCCCGCGCCAAGGCCTTGTTGTGAAGGAAAAGAAACCGGATCAGCTCCATGGTCGGGATCAAGAGCGTCCGTCCGCCAATCACATATCGAAGCACCCGCTGCTTCCATCCCCGGTGCCCGCCGAATGAATACAGCTCGCGCCTGATACAGTCATTGGCGTCCAGTTCCTCACCTTCAGCCAAATTTGGGATGGAGGCAGACATCGGAACGCCGGTCGCTAGCAACGTCGCAATCTGTCCCCCGGGACTGTCAGGAATTCCGTGTACGGGCGGGCATAATGGGAAAGAAGGAGATAGCCCATGCCCCCACGGAAACGCCCGAGCATCCCGGACGAGTTGCTGGATGCGTTTCTTGCCGGAACGGACGCGAAGTCCGCGCTTGA
>DATGXU010000554.1:0-17705 GCA_035298685.1 Magnetospirillum sp.
GCCGAAAAAGAATGGACCATGCCCGCACGGGAATGGAACATGGCCAAGGCCCAGTGCGCCATCCAATTCGGCGAGCGTTTTACTCAGGCCATGATGCGATGATCAACCGCCCGCCCGTACACGGAATTCCTGACAGTCCCCGGCATACTGGATATGGCTGACAAACAGCTTTGGGTCTTCGCCCTTCTGGTATGTCTCAAACAGGCCAAAGAGCGAGGATTTGCGGGCGCCAACGGTGGAGTCGATCAGCAGGAGGCTTCCGCGCGTGTCGATCAAACTGCCCGCCAAAGCGGTAACGACCGCAGGATTCTTCACCTCGTGCAATTCCGAGATCTGCGCAACCGTCAGCTTCTTTCCCCATAGGCTTGCTGGGGTGCTGGAATACGCGGCGATGACCGATTGAGTAGAAGGACGCTCGATTTTATCCGCGCCAATGATGATGGCACCGGATTTCACCTGAGCGGCCAGCATGGGAGTCTGTTCAAGGATGCCCTTAACAGTCCGGTAGCAGGTGGATAGTACCTGCTTCTCACTATTTGCCACGATGGCAATATTTTCAGCAGGACGCGAGATAAAGCGCCATATGACAATAAGGGCATTTGCTAACGTCTTCCCATGCCTACGTGGCCACACCCAACAAAGACAGTTGTGGTCGCCGTCTAACGCGCGGGTAAACTCTTCGCGTTCCCAATCGGTAGGAACATATATTTCTGTTCCGCCGTTTGCTGATGGCACACGGGGTTGGACATCGGCGATGAACGCTAGGAAGCCAGCGGCGCCGGGCTGATTCCAGCGGGCCAGGGCGGCTTTTAGGTCGGTCTTGTTCATAATCAGTCCTTGAAATAGGCATGAAAAAACGCGCCGGTTTAGGGGCGCGTTGGTGGTGAAATCGGGTTGTTTAAACGGTGTGTGGTGCTGGAAAAGAAAAGCCCCTTCATCAACGAAGGGGCTTGCTTCTAATTAATCCGGTAAAAATTTAATAGGAGCCGCGAAGTTTTGCCATACCTTTCTTGCACTGATATGGTTTTGCAGTTTCTTCGACTGATTCGTGCAAATCAGACAGCAATTTCCCCCAGCGTTCAGTTTGCGATGCATCCCATACCCTAATAAAGTCTGGGTCTACTTCAGGGTGAATACCTTGTTGCATATGCGCGATGCGGGCCTGCAACAATGCACACCCGCTGTCGTCTGACGGCAGTTTGGCCGCGATGATCTCCATAGACATCATGGGGGCGCGAAAATTGGCATAATCGGCGTCGGTCACGCTGATGACATCTCTTGGAAGATGTTTAATCGCGGTTCGGCAAGCGTCCATGATTTCGTAAAACGCAGTTCTGATTTCCTCGCGTCTAGGCGTCATATCTAATCCCTCCCTCAATTAACCGCCGCCCGCGCCACCATCCCAGGCCGGTGCTGAAAATCGGGCATATGCTTATCGAAATACCCGCACAACTCCATGATATCGTCCAGCAGGCCGTAATCAACCATGGGGAGCACGAGCGCGCTACCTTCCTTGCGGTTCTCGAACCACCCCAGTTCGACAGCACGTAACAGGACTTCGCCAATGCGGTGGATGGTCTGCATAGAATTATTTTCGACTGTCATGTTAAATTCCTTTCTTCGTTGGGCGCCGCGTCGTGCGGTGATGTAAGAAAGGTAGCAATGCGGGCGCTCATACTGAAGTTCTGATCGCTAATATGGGGTAATCAGTCATTGCGCGGGTTCTATGTGGTGCGCTATATTGTTATGAGTGAGGGGTTCTGCGTGTTGAGCTTTTAGCAATACAAAACTAATTATTTCCATCACCCGCCACGCTTCCCCACCTCCCGCCATGATCCGCCGTCAACCCACGCCTATAAGGAATCAGCGTGCTTCGGCAACGAGGGTGCAGCGGTGGGCGCCGGATCGCAGGACTCCCCACCTCCCACACGCGCCCATGAAGGGAGCGGCAGGTTTCCGAGGTGCGGCTGTCCAGCACCGCCGAGAACATGACCCGATCCACGCCATTGCGTTCCAGGCTGGTCAGGATTCCACGCTGTGCCATGTCCCAAGCCGCCGACGAGGCCAGCATGGCGGCGCGGGTGCGCAGCCCGTCCCCCAATTTTGATAATAATGTGAGGGCCGCCCCAACCGTGGCCCCCGTCGCGGCTATGGTGGCGAGGTTGCGATTAATATAATCAACGATGCCTTGGCCCGTGTGCGCGACCCACTGATCCCAGGTCTTCCCGTCGAATTCCGCGCCCGAGAAACTATCAATATTATCATCACCGAGGCCGACATATTCCCCCGCTGGTGCATCCCCGCTGGCCTGCAACGCGGCCACTACATCCGCCATGCCGGTGTTGAGGCGAGCGGATGTGTTTTTAATAACACCCGATAATTCCGCCTCAAGCGCCGCTGGCAACTCCCGCGCCTCTGCCTGCAACGTAGGCCGCACGGCCAGCACTTGGGACGCAGATAGGGCGGAATCGCTGGGGTTTGCGGCCAACAGCCCTATCAACCTGCCCTTGGTGGCCGTGACGTGGCGAGCCATACGGGCGCCGGATTCGGTTGCCAGGGCGTCGATGCCGAGGAGCAACGCCAATAAAATATCTTCGGGCGTATCGGCCTGCTCGACGGGTTGGTTGTCGGTGGTGCTCTGGTCGGGCGATTCCTGATCGCTGGTCATATCTGAATCCTGTCGGAAAAAGAAAAGCGCCGCAGACGTTGGCCTGCGGCGCTCAATGAGGACGGGGATTGCTTCCCCGGTTAAGTAGCCTAGTGAATGGTGACGTTCAGCATATTTTCAGGAGGGGCCTCGGGATAACGCTTGCCGTTCATGGCTTCGCTGACGCGGCCCTGATTGCAACCAACAACCGCAGCGGCCTCATGTTGATAATAGCCGTGCTCGATCACCAGCCACTTCGCAGTAGCGGCCTGCTTAAACGTAAAGGGCTTTCGACTCTTCATGTCATTCACCTATCGCGATTTTTCGCGATGCCCCACTTGATCGGGTGGGCTTAGGTGTGTAACTCTCACACTGCGAAGTGAATGAGGCTCACACTTGAGCTTGATTCCGACGACCGGAAGGGCATCTGCTCATTCGGTCTCCGAATGAGGCGACACCAAGGACTAGTTGGTGTCGCCTTTTTCGTGCCCATATTTTGTCGGGTCCGGGGGCTGCATGTCAAGACGATGGTTCGCATTTCGTTTCCACAAGGCAAGTGGCTGAAATTCAATGGGCTGAGTGGGTTATCCCGGTTATCCACAGGGGGGGTGAGAAAACGTGGCGCAATATCCGCAAACTTAGCCACAGACTAGTCAACCACACGTACTCAGTGACGGGATAACTCCCCCATCGCCTCCGCCCAACCATCATCAATAACCTTCGCGCGCTTGCCGTCGCGGGTTCGCAAGCCCAGGCTTCCGAGCAACCGCATAACGGTGTTGGTGATTTTGATATGCGTCTCGATGTCGCATTCGCTGCCGCCGATCATGTCGGCTTCGATCATCTCGGCTTGGGTGGACAGTGCCGCCGCACGCTGGATCAGGAGCCATTCACCAGAATTCGGAGCGTGGCCCAGGTCGTGGGCGAGATCGGCGCACAGGGAGCGGTAGCGACGGGCTGCAACCGTGCGGCCATCTATCTGTTTCCCAGCTATAACTAGGTTGCTTCCGGGGGATAAGGCGGGGGTATCGGCCGCGTATCCTTGGGATAATTCATTCATATAATCGACCTTCCAAATTCGTTGCCCAGCGCCGAAGACACCCCCACCCGCATTTCTGCGAGGGGGTGTTATGGGGGTGTACCCCCTGGGGTCTGGGCGCAGGTTGAGCCTTCCGCCGTTGCAACATCATGCAACACGGTGTGAAAAACATAAGCGAAATCAATGTGTTAGTGAGTGACTATCGGGTGGTGCATCTGATAGTCAAATCCGCTCGCCTGAGCGTCGGTCGCCGTGTCAGGGCAGGCGAGGGGGCGAAGGGGCGCGAGTCGGCGTTGTGCGGTGCAAGTGGTTGTGCGCTCTGACCTGGGCCAGGGCACCGAAGCCGACGAAGAGCGATGAAATAAAATGCGTGGTCCAGTCGGTGCGCGAGTACCTGTTTTCGTCGGTGGTCATGATGTCCTATTAATAAAAATCCCGCCGCTGGGAGACAGGGCGGGAGGTTTGGTTAGGTTGCTAGGATAGCGGTTAGGATAAATCCTATCCTAACTAAGCCCCAAAGCCTTGGTTTTCCTAGACTCTTAGGCTCTTTGGTTAGGTTGTTAGGATAGAATCAAGTCTTGGAACTGTAGCCGGGAAAATAAATTTCTGTACTGCCATAAATATAATTTTCTGCGGTGGTGCCGGGTATGCGGTTTTACCCTAACAACCTAACCAAGTCCGTGGAGGCCGCAGGAAACCTCGGAAAATCCTTGGTTAGGATGCGTTTTATCCTAACCAAGTATCCTAACCATCCTAACCAAGCACGCCATCATTGGCCCAACCTGGGGCGCAGTATTCGCGTTTGAAGTCGTCTGCACTGGCGTTCTTCCATCGGTCAATGTTCCGCAGCGCCCACACCGTGGGCCGCTCGGTCGCATTCACGTACTGCGGCCCAAGGTTTTCTGCACCAGTCTCGCGGAGGAAGTTGCTTAGTTGTTTCGGGCTGACGGTCTGCTTGTGGTAGTCGCGCAGATACGCCACAACATGCACTGACGCGATGATCTCCTTATCAAACGGCGCCATGCCCGCGCGGTGAAGCTCGGACAGGAAGGAAACGATTGCGGATTTGCCACCCTCGATCATGAGCGCCTTGCTCGCGGTCATGGGTGCGTTGGCATTTGGGTTGAAGTGCGACAGATCGCGCGAGTGCAGGAAGTTGGCCACTACCTCATATCCGCCCGTTTCAAGCCAGTTGGTGAATCCGGTGTAATACGCGGCTGGCTTAGGCTCAGAGCGGCAAATGTGGACGAAATAGCGACGGTCGCCGCTACGCAACAACGCCGCGTCCTCGTGGTTAGAAAACGCCATCATATTGAAGCGGTTAGGGTAGCTGAACCCCTTGAACCCCTTAGGGTGGATGCTGACTTCCTCATCCGTGATCCAGGTGTTCATGCGCGTCATCAGGTCGCGGCGGTCGCCGATGAGCATTTCTGGAATCACGATCAGCCCTGCGCCGACGAGGAAATCATTATAGTTTGAGTTCAGTTCCTCACCCGAGACGAAGCGCATATTGCGCCGACCAATAGCGGGAGCAACGGCGTCTAACATGCGGTTCTTGCCCACACCTTCAAGTGGCGAGACGATCAATGGCACATGCCGGATTTTTTTATCCGGGTGCTGAACCGCATGGGCGAGCCAATCGAGGAAGTGGCTCGCAAGGTCGTCTTGGCCGTCGAACAGGAAGCGGACATGATCCACAAAAGGTGCTGCATCACCCCTACGCGGCTGGATATCTGGCGGGGTCCATGTGTTCAGGCATAGGGCGCCACCATCCATCACCACTTCGTCGCGGTTCGGCCAGAACGTGACTGCATCAACCTTGGTAACCCGGCTCGCCTTGTCCCGAATAAGATAATCAAGGGGGTCAATGGGGGTGCCATCGGAACCGGGCGGCATTTCCGACCAATGGGAGTCCTGCACAGCCGTCTTGCTGAACCACTTGCGACTCGCGCGGTCCCAATACTGGCCGACCTCCTTGATATGGATGTATCGGGCGCACATGGCGTCAACAGCGGCATTGCGCATCAGGGTGCGAGTGCCAGGGGGGATAATGTCGCCAACTAGCGGAGCGGCTAGGGTCGCAACCTGCTGACGGAATTTGAGTTTATCGACTCCAGCGCCTGTTTTCATGAGCCGTTCAAGCTCGCCCATAGCAACAGGGTCATGGGATAGATCGAAGGCGGCCACGCGTTCGGCAATCGCGCGCTTATCCGATAGGTGGGATTCACGAGTTAGCTTGCGAGCGTCCTCAATCAACGCGTCGAGTTCTTCCGGCGACGGCTTAACACGCCTGGATGTGGTGACGGCCTGCGCCGACGTGCCGCCCCACTGGTGGATTACTTGGGCGTCAGCACGGGTCAAGCCGGGTCGCTCACCCTGCTTCACGTCCAAAGCAAAATCATCGTCACTTACCGAAGTGACGATCTCACCGGGGATGCCAGCGAGCATGGCGGCATTTGCTGCGGTATGGGCGGCTTCAAGGCCGGCGTCACCAGCGTCGGTATAGATGGTCAGGAACTTCAGTCCTGGCACCTGGGCCGCGTCAAAACGCACCATCCCTGAGGTGCTAAGGGTCGCCCATGTCGGTTCCCCATGTAGCCACATCGCCGCCGCCCCAGATTCGATTCCTTCACAGATTGCAAGGCGGCCATCATCGCTCATGGGGGCGAGGCGCACCGCGCCGCCAGCGCACTCCGCCAGCATTTTCTTGTGCTTGGCCTTGTCGTTACCGCCGATGTCGTCATGAAGCATGGTCCGATGGACGCCCTTCATTTGTGTACCATCGGGGGCGCGCACGATTGCCACCATACCCTGATATCCCCGCTTGGCGGCATGGTCGGTGATATCCGCGCAATATTTCAAATCGCCTGATTCGGGGAGAGGGATTCCGCGACTTTTAAAATAATCTTCGACGGGCGAACCCTTCGCGGGAACGCACTTGGACAACAGTAGGGCCACATCGCCCTTATAGCGGTCAGGGTCGCGCGGCGCGGGTGCAGGAATGGGCGTTGCCTGCGAGGCGATACGCGGGCGCAGTGTGGGCGTATAGCCTGCGGACGCATCCATGCCCACCCGAGCGGCCAGCCATGCGGTAGCGTCCTCGCCAGGGCGCGCAGCTTGAACCATCTCGACGGCGGTGTATGGCGTGGAGCCGTCGTATTCATATCCCGTGCCCGCCTTGGGGCCGTGAAGCTGAATCACGAATGAGCCTTTATCCCGTGGCGCCCTGCCTGACGGGTTAGCAACGCGCCACTCCCGTCGATCCTGGGATAGCCGACCAGATGGATAGAGGGCAGGAACCCAATTGGGCGCCTCGGCGCGGACTCGGTCGTAAAATTCTTGATAGTCAAAAAATGCCTCAACATTATTCAAGTCAAGGCCAGTACTTTGCGGTTCAGATAGAACCACCTCGTTCAAATCCAGATAACCCATATCATCGCCTATCGAATTAAGTTATTGATTGTGCTGGTAGATTGACAAAACGGCATTGGCGATGTATTGTGTTTATATTATCGCCTTACCTCAAAGCCCCGTGTTGACGCACGGGGTTATTTTTTTGCCATCTCCAGCCACGCCAAGACGGAATCGCGCTTATAATAGTACGCGCGGCCGATCTTGCGCGCTGGTAGACCGCTTTCTTTAATGTGTCGGTATAGTGATGGGCGGCTCATGCTAATGCCAAGCCCGCCCAGCAGGTCCAAGACCTGTTCTGTTATTAGATATTCATTCATGATTGCCTCGGAAATGGAAACGCCCGCGAACCGTGATTGTCACGGCGCGGGCGCAATGCTTCATGTAAGCATTTGTGACAGTACACGATAGTTGATATGGAGTCAAGATTGTAGCGGATAGTGCTTGACATGGGTGGCAGGCAGGGCCGAAGCTCTGCATTATAGTTATGCATCATCTAATGAATTTTCTCCCATCTTCCGGTGACTTATCAAAAACTCGCTGCGAAAGTTTTCGCGTTCGGCAGGCGTCAATTTGCTAAACCAATATCGGATATGATCTATCGCGGGTGCGGTGGGTGCGGTGGGTGCGGTGGGGGCGGGTGGGGAATCCGAATTCATATGCTTCTCCTAATTGATAGTTGGGGTGGTGCGTCCCCGCTGGGCGCGGTTCTCCAACCACGACTCAATATCCTGGGGGCGGGCGTACAACCTCGCCCTTGGCCCGTCGTTCAGGCGAAAAGCGGGGAAATCCGGTTTGGTTTCTATAAATTTATAAACCTGATGTTCGGACCAACCCCATGGTTGGCCGATGGCGCGAGCGCCGCAGAGGAGTCGTTCGGTCATTCTTGTTCCTTGTGTAGTGGGTGAAAAATTAGTGTCAGGTTGTAGGTGACAATGCGAGTGTGCCGCTCAACCATGGAGCGCAGCGTGGTCGTGTCGAACGTAGGGCCGTCATTCAGATCCAAGCCCATGGTGCGTACACCGAATCCCAGGTCGGTCGGGGTGGTCTTGCCCCAGAACGTCAAGACGTAGAGAATTGGCTTTCCGGTGATATCGGCGGCACCTGATACAGCACCGTTCCAATAAGAGCGTTGCGCGGCCATTACGTCATGGTGTTGCGACGTGTAGGCATAGACGGCAGCTAGTTCCTCGTTATCGGGCGGGTGAAAAAAGACGACCGATCCCGCAGACATATCGGCGCCGCGTGCCGACACAGGTTCATAAGCGGCGCGTAGCGCGTCGATGGTTTCGACCATTTCGCCCAACAGCATGCCGTGCCGATAAAACTCTGTGGCGAGTAGCATCCATTTGCGCTCGCTAATGGGGAATTGGCGATTACGCCCATGGCCTTTCCGGTTGGTGCCTGGGGCGGGGCGCAGAACACCCGAGTCCGTCCAATACGTGACGTTCCTGAGCGGTAAGCCTGCGAGCTTGGCGAGGTCGCCTGTCGTATCGTGAGTTTCCAATTTTCAGTTTCCAAGAGTTGAAAGCTAGTGCTATAATGACGACCAGCGGCGAAGGTGTCAAGTGCCGTGCGGTTTTCAGGATATGGAATCTGAAAAGAGGTGATTATGGCGACAATACGCAAACGGGCGCTGCCCTCGGGCAAGGTGGTTTACCAGTGTGACTACCGCGACCAAAACGGTAAGCGGCGCGCTAAGCAATTCGACCGCAAGAAAGATGCAGATGCCTTCCTAGTTACCGCTCGCGCGGAGGTGCGGGACGGCTCCTATATTCATGATGCGGAGAGCATAACAATCAAGAAGGCGGCCGACCTGTGGCTTGAGGAATGCGACGCCCGCCAAGCCGCAGGGCGGCAGATGGAACGATCCACGCTCACGGGCTACAAAATCCACGTCAATAAGCACATTTGCGCCGAGGAAACCGGGATCGGCGCGCTGAAGCTGTCGCGGATTACCCGGCTAGACGTGATTCGATTCCGAGATAGGTTGCTGGCGGGCGGATTGTCTGAGCCGACTACGCGCAAGGTGCTAACCAGCCTCAAGCAACTGCTGGACCATGCGCAGACCCTTCAATACATCTCGTCAAACCCGGTTGACGGCGTGAAAATCCTGCGCACCAGCCGCGTGGCGTCGAAGATCACGATCCCGTCAAAGGAAGGCGTGCGGGCCATGATTGCAGCCGCGTCAGAGGATTTTCGCGCCCACCTGATCGTGGCTGCCCTGTGCGGCCTACGTGCAGGCGAGAGTAGGGGGCTGCGGTGGGAGGATGTGGATTTTACCAAGGGGTATGTCCATGTTCAGCAGCGCGCCGATAGGTTCGGTGAAATTGGAGAGCCAAAGTCGGCGGCGGGCGTTCGTTCGGTGCCTATGGGGCCGATGGTGGCGAACGCCTTGAAGCGGTGGAAACTCCGCTGTCCGAAGGGCGAAATGGGACTGGTGTTTCCTAACAGCAAAGGTTTGCTGCTCCACTATTCCAATATGTGGGAACGTGACTTCCAACCGCTTTTTGACGCGCTGGACGCCAAGCACGAGGAAAACCCCATAGCGAATCCCAAGGTGGCCCGGTTTCGTTGGCACGACTTTAGGCACTTTGCTATCAGCCTTTGGATCGAACAAGGGTTCCCGCCGAAGGCAATTATGGAGTTTGCTGGGCACGCAAACATCAACCTGACGTTTGCGCGCTACGGCCACCTTTTCCCCAGCCCAGACCACCACACCGGCATGGCCGAGGTTGAAAAGCGCGTGTTCGGTGGAGCCTAGGCGCAACAGCTTTGCAACACTGAAAACATAAATATAGTTAAATCAATACGTTATCTCATTATCCAATTGGGCCGATTGCCCCATTCTGGACGGATTGGCGCCCGGCTGTTGCAGGTAGCGGTCGCGCACCGCTATAACCCGTTCTCCCGTATTCCCTGTTCGAGGGTGTCAGCCCAGTGTCGCGGCGCGAAATCCGGCGCATGTTGATGGAACCCAAGCGGCGGTTGATCGACCGGCCATGGGTGGTGCCCGCACTGATGGCCAGTGTTCTGGCCGCCGGCATCGGCATCGGGGTGGGCGTCGGCATCAGCGTTCTGCCCGGCAAGGCCGACCGTAAGGCGCAGACTGCCTGGGAACAGGCCGAGATGGCGGTGGACCGGCCGCCCCGCCGCGACGGCGAGGCAGTGGTCGCCGACAGCGATTCTCCACCTTTCGTGCCCCTGGTCCCGCTGCCGCGTCCACGTCCGGGTGGCGCCAACGACGACGGCATGGACTACGACGCCCCCGACGACACCGATACGGCCGCCGCACCCGTGCCACCGCCCGAGGCGCCGGTTCCGCTGATCCTGCCGCAGCCGCCGGTGGCGCCGGTGCAGGCGGGGGCGCCCGCGTGGATCAAATATGCCGTGCCGGCGCCCAAAACCGCCGGGCGGCCGATGATTGCCGTGGTGATCGACGATCTGGGCGTGGACCGCAAGCGATCGGAACGGGTGATCCCGCTGCGGGCGCCGCTGACCCTGGCGTGGATGACCTATGCCCAGGACCTGCCACGCCTGACCCGCGAGGCCCGCAACCGGGGCCACGAACTGTTGGTTCACGTGCCCATGCAGCCCCAGGGCGAAAGCTGGGACCCCGGCCCCGACGTGCTGGAAGTGGGCGTTCACCCCGAGGAAAACCGTCGCCGCCTGGACTGGGGGCTGACCCGGTTCGAGGGCTTTGTCGGCATCAACAACCACATGGGCTCGCGCTATACCGGCGACCGCGTCGGCATGCGGGTGGTGATGGAGGAACTGAAGAAGCGCGGGCTGCTGTTCGTCGATTCGGTGACCACGGAAAAAAGCGTCGGCCCCGAATTGGCCAAGAGCTACGGCGTGCCCTTTGCCGCGCGCAATGTCTTCATCGACAACGAACAAAGCGTCGGCGCCGTCTTGGTGCAATTGCAGAAGGCCGAGGCCCACGCCCGCAAGACCGGCGCCGCCATCGCCATCGGCCACCCCCACGATTCCACCATCGAGGCACTGGCGCAGTGGCTGCCGGGGCTGGACGCCAAGGGGTTCGTGCTGGTGCCGGTCACCGCCATCGTCAAGGCGCACGGCAACGGCGGTTGAGCCTTGACCTTCCCGGTGCTGGAAGGTCCAAAATCACGACCACTTCGACCCCATGAACGGAGAACCTCTCATGGCCAACACTTACCGCGTTACCGGCATGACCTGTGGCGGCTGCGCCCGTGCGGTGGAAACCGCCATCAAGGCGGCGGCGCCCACCGCCACCGTCACCGTCGATCTGACCGCCAAGGCGGTGACGGTGGATGGCGCCAGCGAAGCCCAGGTCAAGCAGGCGGTGGACGACGCCGGCTTCGGCTTTGAAGGCGCCGCGTAAGCCGGGCCTACCGGACCGGCCAGCCGTACCAGCCGGCCAGCAGGCCCAGCAGAACGGGCAAGGCGATCTGCCACACCACCAGCTTGCGCAGCAATCGCGCCTGGTGCAGCGATCCTGGCTTGGCATAGGCGCCGAAGGTGTCGGGGCGCAGTTCGCTGGCCAGATAATCCCTGATTTGCGCCAGGGTCGCCGCCACCGCCCAGTGGGATGTGGGGGTGCCCGCGGCCTCGGCATCGGCATGCACCGGGGCGGCCGCAGGGTCCAGCACGGCGACCTTGTCGCCGGTCAGGCCGCGATCGGTGTGGTGGCGTTCCATTCCTGTGTCCATGTCCGGCATGGCAAACCCTCCGTTTTCAGGGCTAACGGACATGGAAAGGGGCGGGTTCTTGCCCGCCCCTTGATGGTCATGGCACGCCGGCTCAGCCGAATTTGAACAGGATGCCGTAGCCGCCGCGCGGATAGTCCCACTGCAACTCGCCGGTGCCGGCACAGATGACACGGCAGGTGCCGCATTCCAGGCAGTCGTCGGGGGTAACGGCAACGCTGCCGTCGTCCTCTTCCGCATAGCATCCAGCCGGGCAGACGGTTACCAGGCTTTTCAATGCCTTGGACGGCTTTCCTTGCGAAACGATGGCGATGTGGGGACGGCCCTCGTCGACCATGTAGCGATTGTTGTAGAGCTTCTCTTCAACTTTCATCGTCCGCCTCCTCAGCGCCACGCCCGAGCGATTTTAACCGCGTCGCCGATCAGGCCGCGCAGGGTGCGCCCCGACCGGAACGTGCGAAAGATGTCCTTTTCCTTGTCCAGCTTGGGCAGCCCGTCGACGCGGAACCAGGTTTCGGCGGCCTTGCTGAGCAGGTTGGGATAGGTGGTGACGAACTGGCGATTTTCATGAAGAATCTCAGGTAAGTGCTTGTACTTCTTGAGGTCCTTCATCACGAAGCTGTCTTCCAGCGTCTTGCGGTAACGGGCCAGATTGGCTTCGGTGGGCGCTTTGCCCTCGGTCTTCAACGCGATTACCGTTTCCGCCGCCATGCGGCCGGTTTCCATGGCCAGGTTCGAGCCCTCGCGGTGCAGCGAGTTCACGAACTGGCCCGAATCGCCGACGATCAGCCAGCCGTCGCCATGGACCTTGGGAATGGCCTTGTAGCCGCCCTCGGGGATCAGGTGGGCGGCATATTCCTTGACCTCGGACCCTTGCAGCAGCGGGGCGATGCTGGGGTGGCTCTTGAACTTGTCCAGCATCACATAGGGGCTGGTGCCGCTGTCGCGGAAATCCGACACCAGACAACCGATGCCCACCGAGATGGATTCGCCGTTGGTGTACAGGAAGGCGGTGCCCATCAGGCCCATGGTGACGGTGCCCAGCGCCTCGATCACCACGCCTTCGTTGTCCTTGATGTTGAAGCGTTGATCGATGACCTCGCGCGGCAGGAAGTGCATTTCCTTGACCGCAAGAGCGGCGTGCTCGGGTTTGATTTCGCTGCGGATTCCGGAATGCTGGCCGACCAGAGAATTGACGCCGTCCGCCAGCACCACCACGTCGGCGTAGACCGTTTCGTCGTCGCGATCGGTCTTGATGCCCACCACCTTGCCGCTGGCGTCGCGGGCCAGCTCGGTGACGGTGGTTTCGCAGACGACCAGCGCACCCGCCTCACGGACCTTGCCGTTGAACCATTTGTCGAACTGGGCGCGGACGATGGTATAGCGGTTGGGCCGTTCCTCGTTGAACGCATCCGAGCGGTAATGGGTGCCGCAATGGGATTTGTCGTCCAGCATCCACAGCCGCTGCTCGACGATATGGCGTTCCAGCGGGGCTTCGTCGCGGAAGTCGGGGATGATCTTTTCCAGGCTGGTGGCGTACAGGATGGCGCCCTGCACGTTCTTGGACCCGGAATACTCGCCGCGTTCGACCTGAAGCACCTTCAGGCCGGCCTTGGCCATGACATAGGCGGCCGAGTTGCCGGAGGGGCCGGCCCCCACCACGATGGCGTCGAACTTCTCCATGGTGCGTTCTCCCTATTCGGCGGCTTGAGCGCGGGCCAGATGGCGGCGGAAAGCCTCGGTCAGCGCCGGCAGCACGGTCAGCGCGTCGCCGACGATGCCCTGGTGGGCGAAGTCGAAGATGGGGGCGTTGGGATCGGTGTTGATCGCCAGGATCTGGTCGGCGCCCTCGACGCCGACCCGGTGCTGGATGGCGCCCGAGATGCCGGCGGCGATGTACAGGCGTGGCCGAATGGTCTTGCCGGTCTGGCCGATCTGGCGGGCCGAGTCGATCCAGCCCTTTTGCACCAGCGGCCGCGAGCCGCCGTATTCAGCGCCAAGAACTGCCGCCAATTCCTTGATAAGGCGGAAGTTTTCAGGCTTCCCCAGGCCCATGCCGCCGGCCACCACCACGTCGGCATAGGCCAGGTGGGCGTCGTCCTTGGTGGCGTCGGGAATGAAGTCCAGGATCTTGGTGACGATGCTGTCTTCCCGCATGCCCAAGGAATGCACCACCACGGCGCCGCTGCGGCCGGGCTGGCGGTCGGGCATGGCCATGACGCGCGGGCGGATGGTTGCCATCTGCGGGCGGACGTTCAGGGTGTAGATGGTGCACAACAGCGAACCGCCGAAGGTGGGGCGGGTGGCGCCCAGCGAACGGTCGTCGTCGATGGCCAGTTCGGTGCAGTCGGCGGTCAGTCCGGTCTTCAGCGTGGTCGCCACCGACCCGGCAAGGTCGCGGCCCAGCGTGGTGGCGCCCAGCAGCAGGATTTCCGGCTTGTAGGTGTTGACCAACTCGGTCATGCCCTTGGTGAAGGGCTCGTTGCGGTAATCGGCCAGCAATGGGTCCTGGATGGTGTAAACCTTGTCGGCGCCGTATTCGTAGGCCGAGGCGATGGCGGCGTCGGCGCCGTCGCCGCTGGCCCCCATGACCACGCCGGCCAATTGCACGCCCAGCTTGTCGGCCAGTTTGCGGCCCTCGCCCATCAATTCCCAGGACACCGGGTGAACCTGGCCGCGTTCCAGTTCCACGAACACCCAGACATCCTTGTATGCCTTGAAGTGCTCGGACAGTTCGGCCTTCATCTTGCCGCGCGACGGCGCGGCGGCGGGCTTTGCCTCGGTCATGGCTGTGATCCTTTCCTCAGGCGCCGGTCTGGCGGAAAAGCGTGTCTTCCAGGCGATTGTCGGCGGCGAACAACGCCGAGATGGCGGCGGCGGCCAGCGCGTCGGGCTGGTTGCCCTCGACCTCGATGCGCTTGGCCTTTTCCTTGCGCGGTTGCGGGGCGAACACCTTCTTCACCACCGTGGGCGAACCCTTGAGGCCGCACAGCGCCACGTCGGCGATGCCGGCTTTGGCGGCGCTCCACATGGGGATTTCCGTGCGGGCGGCGCGCAGCATGTCGGCCATGGTGCCGCGGCGCACGGTGTTGGTGCCTTCCAGCATGGTGACCAGACAGGGCAGGGCGGTGGACAGCACCTGCACGCCGCCCTCGGCACGGCGTTCCACCGTGATCTTGCCGGCGCCCAGATCGACGGCGCGGATTTTCTCCACATAGGTCAGCTGGTTCAGCTCCAGCCGCTTGGCGATGCCGGGGCCGACCTGGGCGGTGTCGCCGTCGATGGTCTGCTTGCCGCAGAACACCATGTCCACCTTTTCGTCTTCACCGATCTTGGCGATGGCCGAGGCCAGGGCATACGACGTGGCCAGGGTGTCGGACCCGGCGAAGCAGCGGTCGGACAGCAGAACGGCGGCGTCGGCGCCGATGGACAGCGCCTTGCGCAGCGAGGTGTCGGCCATGGGCGGGCCCATGGTCAGCACCGTGACCTTGCCGCCGAAGCTGTCGCGCAGGCGCAGCGCCTCTTCCAGCGAGAACAGGTCATAGGGGTTGATGATGGTGGGCACGCCCTGGCGCATGATGGTGTTGGTCACCGGATGCACGCGGATCTGCGCGCTGTCGGGCACCTGCTTGATGCAAACGACGATGTGCATGGGAACTCCTCGCCGTGGGGGGCTCAGCGGAACGAACCGATGGCGGACAGGGGGACGAAGCCGGTCTTGGCCTCCTTGAACACCTTGAAGCTCTTCTGCCCCTGGCCGCTGGCGAATTCGTCATAGGCCTGGCGCAGGGCATGGCGGCAGACGACGCAGGCGGCGCCGTCGTCAAGGGCGCGCAGGCTTTCCATGTCCAGCAGGGCGTTGAAGCGTTTCAGGATGTGAAGGCGGTGGACGTTGACCACCTGCTGGTCGAAGGCCACGTCCAGCGCCTCGAAGAACTGTTCGGCGGCGGACAGCCGGCTCAGGCGCTCAAGGAAACTGCCCTCGGCGGGCTTGCACTTGGCAGGGCTGCACATGATCGGCTCTCCTGTTCAGTTCAGCGGGGCTTCGGCAAGGAAGCGGCGAAGGTCGTCGGGCGACGGCGGGCGCTTGGTTTCCACCGCAAGGGCGCGGACGCGGGCCAGCATGGCGCGGGCCTGCGGCATCGTGGGCGACAGGCCGATCTGGGTGCAGGCATGCAGCACCGACGTCAGGCCGGAATGCTTGCCCAGCACCACCCGATGGGCGCGGCCCAGTTCGCGCGGGTCCAGCGCCTCGTAATTGCGGCGGTCGCGCAGCAGGCCCGAGACGTGGATGCCGCTTTCGTGGGTGAAGATGGCGTCGCCGACGATGCTCTTGTTGACCGGGATGGGCCGGCCCGAGGCCTCGGCCACCAGCCCGGACACCTTGGCCAGCGCGGTCTTGGCGATGCCGGTGTCCAGGCTATAAAGGTGGTCCAGCGCCACCACCACCTCTTCCAGCGGCGCGTTGCCTGCGCGTTCGCCCAGGCCGTTAACCGTGGTTGACACGTGGGTGGCGCCGCCCCTGACCGCCGCCAGCGAGTTGGCAGTGGCCAAGCCCAGGTCGTCGTGGGCGTGAATTTCCAGCTCGATGTGGCTGGCGGCGCGCAGGCGGCGGAAGAGGTCGTGGGTGCCGAACGGGTCCATGATCCCCAGCGTGTCGGCAAAGCGGAACCGCCGGGCACCGGCCTGCGCGCAGGTGCCGATGACCTCGATCAGGAAGGACGGATCGGCGCGCGACGAATCCTCGCCGCCCACCGCCACCTCCAGCCCGGCGTTGCGGGCGCGGGCCACCATGTCGCGGATGTGCCCCAGCGCCCAGGCGCGGTTGCGGTCCAGCTTGCGCGCCAGTTGCTGGTCGGACACCGGGATGGACAGGTTGACCATGGTGACGTTGCAGTTAAGGGCCGCGGCCAGATCGTCCTCGCGCATGCGGCACCAGGCGATCAGGCGGGCGTTCAGCCCCAGCTCGGCCACGGCGCGGATCGAGGCGCATTCCTCGTCGCCCATGGCGGGAATGCCCACCTCGATCTCGGGCACTCCGGCCTGATCCAGCGCGCTGGCGATGGCCAGCTTTTCCGCCAGGCGAAAGGCGACGCCGGCGGTCTGCTCGCCGTCGCGCAAGGTGGTGTCGTTGACGGTGATGATGGTGGCGGCCATGGGCGGCGTCCTCAGCAGCTGCCGCCGCTGCACGAACACTTGCCCCCGGCATTGGGGTTTTCGAAAATGAAGCCGGAATCGGCACCGGCGTTGACGAAATCCACCACGGTGCCGGTCAGCCACATGACGGAGCTGGGATCGACGAACACCTTGATGCCGCCGAATTCCAGCACCTCGTCGCCCGACATGGGCTCGGTTTCCAGGCCAAGGCTGTATTTCAGGCCGGAACAGCCGCCCGAGGCGACCATGATCCGCAGGCCCTGGGCGTCGTCTTCGCGCACGCTTTTGATGGCGGCGACGGCACGGTCGGTAACAGTCAGCATGGCAACCCTCCTGGTGACAAAGCGGTAACCCACCTGTCACCTAGCAAGGGCGATGCCACTTGTTAGTGTGTTGTTATCAATGAATTTTACGAGTGCGCCGCTGTCGGTGTTCCGACAGATGTCGCATTGCCGACAACCGGCCTACAGCCACTTCAGGCGCTTCAACGCCAGCCACAGGATGGGCATCAGGCCGAAGGTCAGCAGGCACATTTCCCAAAACGCCAACGGGTCGTCATGGCCGGGAATGCCGCCCACATTGGCGCCCAGCATGCCCGCCAGCAGGCTGGGCGGCAGCAGCAGCGCGGTCAGCACGGTGAAGCGGTTCGAGGTCGAGGCGATCTTTTCCGAAATCTGCGCGCTCAGGTCTTCGTGCAGCACCGTGGTGCGGTCGCGCAGGGCGTCCAGGTCCTCGATATGGCGCACCACCTTGTCGGTGACCT
>DATGXU010000555.1:0-11006 GCA_035298685.1 Magnetospirillum sp.
GCCGTCGATGACCCCCGGTCCGACGGGCGCCGCTTGCCGGTCGATCCACCCTGCGATGCCGCACATGCTTCGCCCTCCTTGCTGCCGGCATGGTGGCAAGGAGGGCGTTGCCGCGCGAGGCTACGGAAGGCGAGTCGGCTAATTATTCAGGCCATAGCCGACGCCGAACGGAACCGGAATGTTCTGGCGGAAGTATTGGTCGATGAATTGGTTGACCTCGGCGATGGCGGTCTTGGGCACATAGACGATGTCGTAGGGCTGCAACAGGATGTCCTGCGTGGTGTCGGTGCCGCTGATGGCGGCATCCAGGTCGATGGGAATGACCACCGGCTGGGTGGTGCCCGAGCGGCGGATCACCAGTACCTCGCCCTTGCGGGCCGACGGCTTGAACCCGCCGGCCGAGGCCACCGCCTGCATGGCCGACAGATTGCCGGTGACGTTGACCATTTGCGGTGTCCCCACCTCGCCATCCACATAGACGCGCTGGCCGGCGAATCCCTTGACGATGACGGTGATGGCGGCCTGCCGCAGCTCGCGGCTATAGGAATTACGCAAATCGGCTTCCAGCTGGCTGGGCGTGCGCCCGGCCGCCGCCAGTTCGCCCACCAGCGGCAGCGAGATGTTGCCGTCGGGGCGCACCGTCACCTCTTCGTTCAGTTCGGGATTATAGAAAAAGCGAACGTCCAGCCCGTCGCCGGGCTCGATGATGTAGCCGGCGGTCGCGGCGCGGGGCGCCTGGGCGATGGGCGTCGGGTTCTTCACCACCGTTCCGGCGCAGGCCATCAGCGCCAGGGTGGGGATCAGGGCGAACAGCATGCGCAACGGTTTCATGAACAATCACCTCCGGTCGGACAGACCCCGCCGCCGCTGCAGGAAGCGCCAGGCGGTGTCGACGATGGGTTCGATGTCGGTGAAGTACGGCTCGGCCCCCAGAACGGCGCGGGCCTTGGCGGGGTCGGCGATCAACACCGGGGGGTCGCCGGCGCGACGGGCAACCCGGCGCACCGGCACGGCACGGCCGGTAACCGTTTCCACCGCGCGCAGCACCCGCAGCACCGACCAGCCCTGCCCGATCCCCAGGTTGAGCGCCAGCGAGCCCTTGCCGGCCAGCAGATGATCCAGCGCCGCCACATGCCAGCGGGCCAGGTCCGAGACATGCACGTAGTCGCGGATGCAGGTTCCGTCGGGCGTAGGCCAGTCGGTGCCGAACAGGTCCAGCGCCGGAACCTCGCCCGCCGCCGCCAGCAAGGCGCGCGGGATCAGGTGGGTTTCGGGCCAATGGTCCTCGCCGGTTTCGCCGTCGGGATCGGCCCCGGCGGCGTTGAAATAGCGCAACGCCGCCCATTGCATGCCATAGGCCGCCCCGTGATCGGCCAACAGCCGCTCGACCATCAGCTTGGACCAGCCATAGGGGTTGATCGGCCGCTGCGAGGTGTCCTCGGAAATGGGCATGCGGTCGGGCAGACCGTAGGTGGCGCAGGTGCTGGAGAACACCAGCACCTCGACGCCGAAACGCCGCATCACCTCGAGCAGGGTCAGCGTCGAGGCCACGTTGGTGCGATAGGTCGCGGCCGGATCGCGCACCGATTCGCCCACCAGCGACCGGGCGGCGAAATGCAGCACGGCGATGGGGCGGTGGCGGGCGACCACGTCGGCCAAACGCTCGCCATCGGCCAGGGCGCCCTCCTCCAGCGGCCCCCATTTCACCAGATCGGCATGGCCGGTGGACAGGTCGTCATAACAGACCGGCGCATAGCCGGCGGCGGCCAGTGCCTTGCAGGCATGAGAGCCCACATAGCCGGCGCCGCCAGTGACCAGTACGCTCGACATGGCGCCTCCCTTCGTTCCGGTGGTTCTACCGGACAAAAGGTGGCATGGGGCATGACCGCCCGGCAAAAGGGCTTATGGCGTGCGGGCGGCGCGTTGGTGGTGCGCCGCTAGCCGAGTGGGAGGGATCGGATCGGCGCCCGCCTACATCCGCCGTACGCCATCGAGAAAGCGGTCCAGGCCGGATTTCATGTTCTGGGCGTCGCGAGCCAGCGAATCGGCGGCCGTCAGCACGTCGCGGGCGGCCGAGCCGGTTTCCCCCGCCGCCTGGGTGACGGCACCGATATGACTGGACACCTCGTGCGCGCCGGTGGCGGCCTGGGCCACATTGCGGGCGATTTCGTGGGTGGCGGCGCCTTGCTGCTCCACCGCCTCGGAAATGGCCTGGGCGATGTCGCTCATGCTTTCGATGGTCTGGCCGATGTCCTGGATGGCGCGCACCGCGTCGGACGACGTGGCCTGGATCGCCGCGATCTGGGCGGTGATCTCGTCGGTGGCCTTGGCAGTCTGGTTAGCCAGATGCTTGACCTCGTTGGCGACCACGGCGAAGCCCTTGCCGGCCTCGCCGGCACGCGCCGCCTCGATGGTGGCGTTCAGGGCCAAAAGGTTGGTCTGGCCGGCGATACCGCTGATCATGCTGACCACCTCGCCGATGCGGGCGGCGGCGTCGGACAGGCCGCGCACCACCGTATCGGTGCGCCGCGCCGACTCCACCGCGCCGCGCGCGATGCTGGCCGACTGGCCCACCTGCCGCGAGATTTCCGCGATCGAGGCATTCAGTTCCTCGGCCGCCGCCGCCACCGTTTCCACGTTGGCGGTGGTCTGCGACACCGCCACCGCCACCACCTGGCTTTCGTCGCTGGTGCGGTCGGCGGTGCCGGTCATGACATTGGCGCTGGCGCGCATCTGCGTCGCCGCCGCGTTCACCGCCTGGGCTGCCGCGGAAACGCCGCGTTCCAAGTCCGAGGCAAGGCTTTCCAGGGTCTGGCGGCGGTCTTGTTCCGCCCTGACACGCGACCGCTCCTGTTCCTCGTGCAGGCTCTGCACCTCGATGGCGTTGTTGCGGAATACCTCGATGGACTGGCTCATCTCGCCGATCTCGTCCTTGCGGCCGTGCAGGGCGACGGTGACGCTGGTGTCGCCGGCGGCCAGGCGGTGCATGGCGTCCGAGATGGCGGTCATGGGGCTGACGATGCGGTGGCCGACCAGATAGGAAATACCCAGCACCACCAGCATCACCACGGCGATCAGGATGCCCTGGTTGGTGACCGCGCGCCAGAAGGCGGCGTCCACGTCGTCGATGTAGATGCCCGAGCCGACCACCCAGCCCCATTCGTCGATGCCCATCACATAGGACACCTTGGGCACCGGCTGTTCGAAGCCGGGCTTGGGCCACAGGTAATCGACGAAGCCGGCCTTGTGCCTGGCCACCTCCTCGACGAAGGCGCTGAACAGCTTCTTGCCGGCGGGGTCCTTGAATTCGGCCAGATCCTTGCCGTTCAGGTCGGGCTTGATGGGGTGCATGATCATGCGCGCACGCATGTCGTTGACCCAGAAATATTCATTGCCGCCATAGCGCAGCGGCTTGAGGGCGTCCAGGGCGGCTTGCTGCGCCTGCTCGACGGTCATGCGGCCGGACTTGGCCTCGGCCACGTAATGGTTCACCAGGCCATGGGCCACTTCGACCAGTTGCTGGGTCTTGATGCGGCGGCCATCCAGCAATTCGGCACGCAGGGTGCTGAGGCCCAGCGTCACCATCAAGGCCATGCCGACCAACGAGGCGATAACGATCAGCAGAATTTTCACGCGCACGCGCCAATTGTCGATGAACATTCCGGCTCCCTGCAGGCCGACACCCGCGTCGGCTTTTGGGTAAGGATGACGCCCCTGTGCATTATTGAGCCAAACGCAGGTTCCAGGTCAATCGGGTGATGATTGGACGCAGTTCATAGGCGCTAAGTTTGGTATGACCATCGAGTATCGCGCGCAATAGCCCAAACAAAAAGAGCCGCCCAGTTGGGCGGCCCTTCTATTCCTCAATTATTGCGGATCAGCGCGGCAGTTCGCTGCCCCCCATCAGGAACTCGTCCACCGCGCGGGCGGCCTGCCGGCCTTCGCGGATGGCCCACACCACCAGGGACTGGCCACGGCGCATGTCGCCGGCGGCGAAGACCTTGGGGTTCGAGGTCTGGTAGTTGACGGTGTCGGCCTTGACGTTGCCGCGCGCATCCTTCTCCAGCCCCAGGCCGTCGATCAGACCCTCGTGCACCGGATGGACGAAGCCCATGGCCAGCAGCACCAGATCGGCCTCAAGCGTGAACTCGGTGCCGGCGACGGGCTGGAACTTGGCATCGACCTGCACGCAGTTCAGACCCTTGAGCTGACCATTCTCGCCGAAGAACGACTGGGTGGCGACCGACCAGCGGCGCTCGCAGCCTTCGTCATGGCTGGTCGAGGTGCGCAGCCGGTTGGGCCACAGCGGCCAGCTGACCAGCTTGTCTTCCTTTTCCGGCGGCTTGGCCATGATCTCGATCTGGGTGATCGAGGCCGCGCCCTGACGGTTGGAGGTACCGACGCAGTCGGCGCCGGTATCGCCACCGCCGATCACCACCACCTTCTTGCCGGTGGCCAGGATGTCGGCGGCGCCGACGGCCTCACCCGAGACACGGCGGTTCTGCTGGGTCAGGAAGTCCATGGCGAAATGCACGCCGGTCAGATCACGGCCCGGCACCGGCAGGTCGCGCGGCTTTTCCGAACCACCGGTCAGCACCACCGCGTCATAGGCGGCCAGTTCCGCCACCGGCACGGTCACGCCCACATGGGCGTTGGTGCGGATCTCGACACCCTCGGCGGCCAACTGGGCGGCGCGGCGCTCGATGACCTGCTTTTCCAGCTTGAAGTCCGGAATGCCATAGCGCAGCAGACCGCCCACCTGGGCGTTCTTTTCGTACAGCACCACCGAATGACCGGCGCGGGCCAATTGCTGCGCCGCCGCCAGACCGGCGGGGCCGGCACCGACCACCGCCACCTTCTTGCCGGTGCGCGGCTTCGAGGTGTCGGCCTTGACCCAGCCTTCGCTCCACGCCCGTTCGACGATGGCGTGCTCGATGGTCTTGATGGCAACCGGCTGGTCTTCCAGGTTCAGGGTACACGCCGCCTCGCACGGGGCGGGGCAGACGCGGCCGGTGAATTCCGGGAAGTTGTTGGTGGAGTGCAGGACCTCGATGGCCTCTTTCCACCGGTTGCGATAGACCAGATCGTTCCAGTCCGGGATGATGTTGTTCACCGGGCAGCCCTGGTGGCAGAACGGCACGCCGCAATCCATGCAGCGGGCGCCCTGCTTGGCCAGTTCCTCGTCGGTCAGCGGCTTGGTGAACTCGTTGTAGTGCTTCACCCGCTCCTCGGGCTTTTCGTAGCCCGGGGTCTGACGGCCGAATTCCTTGAAGCCAGTAGCCTTACCCATGATCAGTGCCCCCCACCGACGGCGGCCTTGGAAGCCTGGGTCTTGGCCATTTCCTCCAGGGCGCGGCGGTAATCCACCGGCATCACCTTGACGAACTTGGGCATGTAATATTCCCAATTCAGCAGAATTTCATGGGCCCGCTTGGACCCGGTGTAATGGATGTGGTTGCGCAGCATGGCCTGGATGCGATCGGCATCGCCGCGGGTCATGTCGCCCAGGATGTCCACGCGGCCGTGGGTCTCCAGGTCGTTGGACAGCCCTTCGTGCTTTTCCATGGCCTCTTCCTCGGCCGTCACCGGCTCCAGTTCGACCATGGCCATGTTGCACCGCTTGGCGAAATCGCCCTGCTCGTCCAGCACATAGGCCACGCCGCCCGACATGCCGGCCGCGAAATTGCGGCCCGTCGGGCCGATGACCAGCACGGCACCGCCGGTCATGTATTCGCAGCAGTGGTCACCCACGCCTTCGACCACCGCGATGGCGCCCGAATTGCGCACGGCGAAGCGTTCACCGCCGACGCCACGGAAATAGACCTCACCCTCGGTCGCGCCGTACAGCACGGTGTTGCCGACGATGATGTTGTCTTCCGGCACGATCTTCGACGACTTGGGCGGATAAATGATCAGCTTGCCGCCCGACAGGCCCTTGCCCACATAGTCGTTCCCCTCGCCTTCCAGCTCCAGGGTGACGCCCTTGGCGGCGAAGGCGCCGAAGGACTGGCCGGCGGTGCCGGTCAGCTTGACGTGGATGGTGTCGTCGGGCAGTCCCTCGCTGCCATGGGCCTTGGCGACCGCGCCGCCCAGCATGGCGCCGACCGAACGGTCGTAATTGTGCACCGCCTCGGCGATCTTGACCGGCTTCTTGCTTTGGATGGCCGGCGCGGCGGCGGCGATCAGCTTGCGATCGAGAACGGTGTCGACCTCGTGCTCCTGCTTTTCGCAGTTGAACACCGGCTGGCCCTTGGAATCGATCTTGTGGAAAAGACGGGTGAAGTCCAGCCCCGACGCTTTCCAGTGCTCGATCGCCTTGTTGGTGTCGAGCAGGTCGGAACGGCCGATCATCTCTTCCATCTTGCGGAAGCCAAGCTTGGCCATCCACTCGCGCACTTCCTCGGCGACGAAGAAGAAGTAGTTGATGACGTGCTCGGGCTGGCCCTTGAACCGCTTGCGCAGTTCGGGGTCCTGGGTGGCGACGCCGACCGGGCAGGTGTTCAGATGGCACTTGCGCATCATGATGCAGCCGGCGGCGATCAGCGGCGCGGTGGCGAAGCCGAACTCGTCGGCACCCAGCAGGGCGCCGATGATGACGTCGCGGCCGGTGCGCAGCGCACCGTCCACCTGTACCGAGATTCGCTTGCGCAGGTTGTTCAGCACCAGGGTCTGCTGGGTTTCCGCCAGACCGATTTCCCACGGGCTGCCCGCGTGCTTGATCGAGGTCAGCGGCGAAGCGCCGGTACCGCCGTCGAAGCCCGAGATGGTGACGTGGTCGGCCTTGGCCTTGGACACGCCGGCGGCAACGGTGCCGACGCCCAATTCGGACACCAGCTTGACCGAGATGCGGGCCACCGGGTTGACGTTCTTCAGGTCGAAAATCAGCTGAGCCAGATCTTCGATCGAATAGATGTCGTGGTGCGGCGGCGGGCTGATCAGGCCGACGCCCGGCGTGGAATGACGCAGCCGCGCGACGAACTGATCGACCTTGTGGCCGGGCAGCTGGCCGCCTTCACCGGGCTTGGCGCCCTGGGCCATCTTGATCTGGATGTCGTCGGCGTTGACCAGATATTCGGCTGTGACGCCGAAGCGGCCCGACGCCACCTGCTTGATGGCGGAACGCATGGAATCGCCATTGGGCAGCGGCTTGAAGCGGGCCGGATCCTCGCCGCCCTCGCCGGTGTTCGACTTGCCGCCGATGCGGTTCATGGCGACGGCCAGCGTGGCATGCGCCTCGGTGGAAATCGAGCCGAGCGACATCGCGCCCGTGGCGAAACGCTTCACGATCTCCGAGACCGGCTCGACCTCCTCGATCGGGATCGGCTGCCGGTCGCTCTTGAAGGAGAACAGGCCGCGCAGGGTCAGCAGACGCTTGGACTGCTCGTCGATCTGGCGCGAGAACTCCTTGAAGGTCTCGTAATTGTTCGAGCGCACGGCGTGCTGCATGGTCTGGATGGTCCCGGAGGTCCAGGCATGCTCCTCGCCGCGGTTGCGCCAGGCGTATTCGCCGCCCACGTCCAGGGCGTTCTTGTAGATGGGCGCGTCGGAATAGGCCAGCTTGTGCCGGCGAACCGATTCCTCGGCCACCTCGAACAGCCCGACGCCCTCGATCCGGCCCTTGGTGCCGGCGAAGTACTTGTCGAGGAAGGCGGTCGACAGGCCGACGGCGTCGAAAATCTGCGCGCCGCAATAGGACTGGTAGGTGGAAATGCCCATCTTGGCCATCACCTTGAGGATGGCCTTGTCCACGCCCTTGATGAAACGCTTCTGCACTTCATACGAGCTCAGCTGCTCGGGCAGGGTCGGGCGCATGGCCTCCAGCGTCTCGAAGGCCAGATAGGGATTGATGGCCTCGGCGCCGTAGCCGGCCAGGCAGCACATGTGATGAATCTCGCGGGCCTCGCCGGTCTCGATGACCAGACCGACCTGGGTGCGCAGGCCTTCGCGGATCAGGTGATGGTGCACGGCCGACACCGCCAGCAGCGACGGCACCGGAATGCGGTCGGCGCCGACCTTGCGGTCGGACAGCACCAGGATGTTGTAGCCTTCGCCCACCCGCCCCTGGGCGTCGCGGCACAGGGACTCGATGGCCTTTTCCATGCCGGCGGCGCCCGAGGCGGCCGGCCAGGTGATGTCCAGCGTGACCGAGCGGAAGCCCGAGCCGGGCACCTGCTCGATGCGGCGGATCTTCTCCAGCTCCTCGTTGGTCAGGATCGGCTGCTTGACTTCGAGACGCTTGCTCTCGGGGGCGTCGTCATTCAGCTCCAGCAGGTTGGGACGCGGCCCGATCAGGCTGACCAGGCTCATGACCGATTCCTCGCGGATCGAATCGATCGGCGGATTGGTCACCTGGGCGAAGCACTGCTGGAAGTAGTTGAACAGGTTCTTGGGCTTGTCCGACAGCACGGCGATGGGGGTGTCGGTACCCATGGAACCGATGGCTTCCTGGCCGGTCACCGCGATGGGCTGCAGCAGGAACTTGGTGTCCTCCTGGGTGTAGCCGAACACCTGCTGGCGATCCAGCAGGGTGTCGCCGTCGAAGCCCTTGGGATCGACATCGATCTTCAGGTCTTCCAGGATCATCTGGGCTTCGTCCAGCCACTGCTGATAGGGCTTTTCGCCGGCCAGCTGCGACTTGATCTCGGAATCGTCGATCAGGCGGCCGTTTTCCAGGTCGATCAGCAGCATCTTGCCGGGCTGCAGGCGCCACTTCTTGACGATCTTGTCCTCGGCGATGGGCAGCACGCCCATTTCCGAAGCCAGCAGCAGCTTGTCGTCCTCGGTGATGAGATAGCGGGCCGGACGCAGGCCGTTGCGGTCCAGCGTGGCGCCGATCATGCGGCCGTCGGTGAAGCACACCGCCGCCGGGCCGTCCCACGGCTCCATCTGCGCGGCATGGTATTCGTAGAAGGCGCGGCGCTTGTCGTCCATCAGCGGATTGCCCGACCACGCTTCCGGCACCAGCATCATCATGGCATGCGGCAGCGAATAGCCGCCCATGACCAGCAGTTCCAGCGCGTTGTCGAAGCTGGCGGTATCGGACTGGCCTTCGGCGATCAGCGGGAACAGCTTGCCCAGGTCGTCGCCCAGAACCGACGAGCTCATGGCCTTGCGGCGGGCGTTCATCCAGTTGACGTTGCCGCGCAGGGTGTTGATCTCGCCGTTATGGCAGATCATGCGGAACGGGTGGGCCAGACGCCACGACGGGAAGGTGTTGGTCGAGAAACGCTGGTGCACCAGGGCCAGCGCCGAAACCATGCGCGGATCGTTCAGATCCTTGTAATACACGCCCACCTGATCGGCCAGCAGCATGCCCTTGTAGACCAGGGTGCGCGACGACAGCGACGGGATGTAGAAATCCTTGTCGGCACCAGCCGGCACGCGGTTTTCCGCCTGCTTGCGGATGACGAACAGCTTGCGCTCGAACGAATCCTGGTTCGGGCAATTGGCGCCCTTGCCGACGAAGACCATGCGGACCTTGGGCTCGGTCGGCTTCACCGTCTCGCCCAGGCAGGAGGCGTCGACCGGAACGTCGCGCCAGCCCAGCAGAACCTGCCCCTCGGCCTTGATCAGGCGCTCGACCATGCTTTCGCAGGCGGCGCGCAGGGTGTGATCCTGCGGCAGGAACACGGTGGCGGCAGCCCAGGCACCGGTTTCCGGCAGGGAAATACCGACCTTCGCAGCCTCGGCACGAAGGAAGGCGTCGGGCATCTGGATCAGGATACCGGCGCCGTCGCCGGCAAGCGGGTCGGCACCCACTGCACCGCGATGGGTCAGGTTTTTGAGGATTTCCAGACCCTGCTGGATGATCTCGTGCGACTTGCGGTTCTTGATGTCGGCGATGAAGCCGACGCCGCAAGCGTCGTGTTCATTCTGCGGGTCATAAAGTCCCTGCACTTCAGGCAATCCGCTCATCTGACGCTCGGTTCCTCTAGACCGCGGCAAGGTATTGGGTTCCCCGCCAGCGACCGCTACATAGTTTTAGAAATGGAGACTTGGCCTTTCGCATCCCTGTCGAAATGCGTGCACGCCCCAGCCCCTTCGGCGCAAAGGTGACTTCATACGGCATTCGCCGCGCCACGCCAAGGAAAACACACCCGACACGGCAGCTCCCTATTATCCTAAAGACGTCTTATGTCATACTGCCCCTCGGGGTAGGTCGGGATGAACGGCATTGCCGAAGCGTACTTTGATCTTGGCGATTGGCATTGTGGTCGCGGCCGGCTTGATGGCCGCCGTCACCTTGCGCGGCGATCCCGAAATAAAGACCATCGTAGTATTGAACAGTGCCTCCGTGGCCGAACGCGTGCTTGATGGCTTTCGGCAGAAATTGGCTGCGGCCGGCTGGCGCGAGGGAGAAAACATCCACCTCGACTATCGCGGCCACGCCCGAAGCGACGACGGCTTGCGCGCCCAGGCGCGGGAACTGGTCAACCGCGACACCGCGCTGGTGGTCACCCTCACCAGCGTCGCGGCCATGGCCGCCCGCGACGTCGCCGCCGAACGCGGCGTGCCCATGCTGCTGGCGCCGGCCAGCGACCCGGTGCGGAGCGGGCTGGTTTCCGGCGTCATCCATCCGGGGCAGCAGGTGACCGGCGTCAGCTTCGCCCTGCAGGAAGCCCGCCGCCTGGAGATGATGACGCGCATCCTGCCCGCGGCCAAGCATCTGTGGGTGCCTTATGACGGCTCGGACCCCGACCCGTCAGTGGCGGTAGCCTGTATAAAGGAAGCGGCCGCCCGCCTGAACCTGATCGTTCACGCGGCCGATGTCCGCTCCGGCGCGGACCTGCACGCCGCCTTGAACGCGATCCCGGCCGAAACCGACGTTATCTTCGTGCCCCCCGATCCGATCCTGGCCAGCCTGTCGTCGACCATCCTGACCACCGCCGAAAGCCGGAAACTGCCGGTGAGCACGCCGCATCGCGAGGGAGTGGCGGAAGGCGCGCTATTTTCCTACGGTTTCGACCATTACGCCGTGGGACAGCAGGCGGCCCGGCTTGCCGGCC
>DATGXU010000556.1:0-5160 GCA_035298685.1 Magnetospirillum sp.
GCCAGCTTGCGGCATTCCTCGGCCAGGCTTTCCGGATGGATGACGTTGGCCGGCTCGCTGACCAGGTCGCGGGTCAGGAAAACGCCATCGGCCACGCTGTCCAGCGGCTGGAACGCGGCCTTGGCGGCGGCGTGCTCGGACGAAAGCACCGTCAGCTTTTTCACCGACGGCTTGCTGTCCTTCTTTTCCTGGGTGAAGTACTTGTCGAAGCGATAGCTGCGCAGCCGGGCGCCATAGGCCGCCTGGGCGGCGAATTCGGCCGGGCCGATCTTGGCACCGCCAATGGCGTCGGCGGCGATGGCGGCTGCGGCGTCGCCCGAATTGACCACCTGGGCCAAGGCGGTGCCGCCGAAGGATTGTGCCGCCAGGGCGTCGATGGCCTCGGCCTTGCCCAAGCCGACCAGCACCACCCGGTTCAGCTCCAGCCCGGCGGGGGCCAGCACGGTCAGGGTCTGGTCCTTCTTGCCCTCGAACCGGCTGGCGGCGATGGCGCGGCTCAGCGCGCCGCCGCTCTGCTGGTCCAGGGTCTGGGCGGTGGCGGTCAGCACCTTGCCCTCAAGCACGCCGACGATTGCGGCGCCCTCGGTGGGAAGCTGGGGCTTGGCGAAGGCGATCTTCATGGTCGGGAAGTCCTCGTGGGGGAAACGCTTGCCCCCAATGTAGCGATCCCGGCGGCGAAGGGAAGCCCGCAGCAGAGACGGCCGTGTACTGCACCCGTTCGCATTGTTGACTCTGCGATGCGATGTTTTCGAAACGTCCCAGGAACTTTTGTCGCGCCGCCGCCGATCGACTGACGCTACGGTCGAGAAGCTTCCATTGGCGCATATGCGTTTTAGGTTTGACCGTGTGGGCAAAACCCGACACCTTCATAAGTATGTTCCCTGACCACGGCCTAAGCCGATTTCGACTTCGTCTGCCGTTCGTGCTGCTGGCGGTCTTGATCACGGTGGTGATGACCGCGGGGGCCGGGGCTTTGGTCTGGCAATCCCGGCAATCGGTGCTGGCGGAAGCTCATGCCTCGACCCGTGGTACCGCCCGCGCGCTGTCGCGGCACGTCTTTCATGTGGTGCGCTCCAGCGAGGTGCTGCTCGAGCAGATGCTGGGCGAGGTGCGTGAAGCCGGCGGCATCGACGCGGTTCGCAGGAACGATGCGCGCATTCACGAAACCATCGTCCAATTGGTCAGGCCGCTGACCGAGGTGAACACCGCCGTGCTTGCCGATGCCGACGGCAATCTGCTGGCAGCCAGCGGCCACTTCCCGGTTCCTGCCGTTTCCTATGCCGACCGCGCCTGGTTCCAGGCCCACCGGAACGGAGCGGATTTCGTCATCGGCGACCCGATCACCAGCCGCACCTCGGGCGCCCCCATCATCACCATCTCGCGCGCGTTGCGCGATGCCTCGGGCCGACTGCAGGCGGTGGCCCTGGTGGGGGTGGAAATCAGCTATCTGGAAAAGCTGTTCGCCGAAACTCACACCGACGACGGCCGCGCCGTCACCTTGTTTCGCAACAGCGACGCCACCCTGATCGCCCGCAACCCGCCGGAACCGCCGGGCAAACGCTATCCCAACGCGCCGGTGGTGGCGCGCTCGCGCAGCGAAACCAGCGGCAGCATGATAGTGCTGAACAGCGTGATCGACGGCCTGGATCGTCTGAACGCCTGGGACCGGGTCGGCGATTATCCGCTGGTGGTGGTGGTTGGCCAGTCGGTGGACAAGGTGCTGGCGCCCTGGCGCTCCGTCGTGGTGCAGGTGGCGGGGCTGCTGAGTCTGGTGGTGGCGGCGCTGCTGCTTGCCGGCCGCTTGGCGCTGGTGGGCATCCGCCGCGAAGAAGCCGGCCTGTCCGCCGCCCAGGAAGCCCGGACCCGCGCCGAGAACACCGCCCGCGAACTGTCGCGCGCCAACAAAAGCCTGGCCTCGGTGCTGGCGGCGGCACCCGAGGGCATCGTCGGCGTGGATGCCAACGACCGCGCCATGTTCGTCAACGACGCCGCCCTGGCCCTGCTGGGGTTCGAGCGCGACGAGCTGGTGGGCCGCGTGCTGCACGATCTGATCCACCATCACCGCGCCGACGGCAGCCCCTATCCTGCCGCGGAATGCGCCATGCGCAATGCCATGCGCACGTCCGATCTGTGCACCATCGTCGACGAGGTGTACTGGCGCAAGGACGGCACCTCGTTTCCGGTGGAATACACCGCCGGGCGGCTGGACCAGCCCGATGGCGGCCGGGGCAGCGTGATCATCTTCCGCGACATCAGCGCGCGCCGGCGCATGGAAGAGGAACTGAAACGCTCGAACGCCGATCTGGAACAATTCGCCTATGCGGTGTCGCACGATCTGCATGAACCGCTGCGCACCATTTCCGGCTTCGTCGGCCTGCTCAAGCGCAGCTATGCCGGCCAGTTGCCCAGCGAAGCCATCGAGTTCATCGACATGGCGGTGGACGGCGTCAAGCGCATGACCGGCATGATCGACGATCTGCTGGCCTATTCGCGCATCGGGCGGGCGGACATCTCGCCCGTTCCGGTGAATTTGGGCGACTGCGCCGCCCGCGCCCGCGCCAGCCTGGGGGCCGCCATCGACGAGGCCGGCGCCACCGTGACCATCGGCCCGCTGCCCGAGATCGTCGCCATCGAAAGCCAGATGATCAGCCTGTTGCAGAACCTGCTGGGCAACGCCGTCAAATACCGGGCGCCCGACCGGCCGCCATGCGTCGAGGTCACCGCCCAGCGCGAGGGCAGCCACTGGAAGATCCGGGTAGCCGACAACGGCATCGGCATCCCCGCCCAGGATCGCGAGCGGGTGTTCCAGGTGTTCCAGCGCCTGCACCGGCGCGGCATCAGCGGCAGCGGCGTCGGGCTGGCGCTGTGCCGCCGCATCGCCGAGCGCCACCACGGCTCGATCACCATCGAAGATCGCGAAGACGGCCAACCCGGCTCGGTCTTCGTGGTGCGGCTGCCCGCCCTCTGACCCCTTTGCCCTTTGAACAGTCCGCCCACGGAAAACATTGAAAATTCCCACCTGTTGGTGGCACCCTGGGCGGAAGAAAGCGATGACCGTTCCACCGGTCGGCAGAAGCCAAGGTCGTGGACACGATGTACCCATATGCGCCCAACCCACTGGACGTGCTGTACGCCCGCCTGACGCTGCTCGGCAAGCTGCTGAGCGTGGTCTGCTGCGTGTGGATCGCCGTGGTGGGAACCGTATTGGTCCGCGAACTCACCCCCAACGACCTGGAACACCATCGCGCCCCGGTCATCCAGGAACGGGTCAGCCAATGCGAGGGCGATTTCTCGCGCCGCTATGCCTGCGCCGACACCATCCTGATCAACGGCCAGCACAAGGGCGCCACCGAATTGCTGGCGCGGCTGGCGGTGACCCTGATGCTGCCCAGCGTCGCCTGGGTCATGTGGCGCGGCGTTCTGACCCGCGCCGAACGGCTGCGCGCCGCATTGCGCGAAAGCCTGGACTGATCCACGCGAATGGCGGGCATGCCGAAACAGGGCGGCTGATACGCCCTTGGGCGTATGATCGCGCCTTGTCCTTCCGGGGATCAGCCTCTACCATCGACGGACCTCTTCACCCGCGGACACCAGAGGCTTTTGCATGCCCATTTCCCAGCGGCTCGTGGACAAATTGCGGCAACGCCGCGCCCAACTTCAACAGGGTGGCGGCGCCGCCAAGCAGCAGGAGCGCCGCGACAAGGGGTTGCTGACCGCGCGCGAGCGCCTTGACGCCCTGTTCGACGACGGCACCTTCCAAGAATCGGGCGAACATATCCGCCACAGCGGCACCGCCTTCGGCATGGCCGACAAGGACCTGCCGGCCGATGGCGCCATCGCCGGCAACGGCCTGGTCAACGGCCGCCAGGTTTCCGCCTTCAGCCAGGATTTCACCGTCGCCGCCGGCACGCTGGGCCGCATGCACGCGAAAAAGCTGGTCGGCGCCATGAAATACGCGCTGAAAATGGGCGTCCCCCTGGTGGCCTGCAAGGATTCCGGCGGCGCCCGCATCCAGGAAGGCGTCGACGCCCAGGCCGGCTACGGCAAGGTGTTCTATATGAACGTCCTGCTGTCGGGCGTGGTGCCGCAGATCGCCCTGATCCTGGGGCCGTGCGCGGGCGGCGCCGCCTATTCCCCGGCGCTGATGGATTTCGTGATCATGACGCGCAAGAACGCGCACATGTTCATCACCGGCCCCGAGGTCATCAAGGCGGTCACCGGCCAAAGCTTCACCATGGACGAGGTGGGCAGCGCCGACATGCACGCCAGCGTCAGCGGCAACGCTCATTTCGTCGCCGAGGACGACGCCCATGCGGTCGAGATCGCCAAGGCGCTGCTCGGCTATTTCCCCGCCAACAATTCCGAGGACCCGCCGCACCGGCCATGGCCCGACATCCCGGTGGAAGAAGACGAGGCTCTCAACCAATTGGTGCCGGAAGACCCGTCGGAGCCCATGGACGTGCGCGACGTCATCGCCCGCGTGGTCGACGAGGGCAGTTTCCTCGAGGTCCATGCCGGCTGGGCGCGCAACCTGATCGTCGGCTTCTGCCGCATCGGCGGCATCGTCACCGGACTGGTGGCCAACCAGCCCAAGGAAATGGCCGGCGCGCTGGACATCAACGCGTCCGACAAGGGCGCGCGCTTCATCCGCTTCTGCAACGTCTTCAACATCCCGCTGCTGACCCTGGTGGACGTGCCCGGATTCCTGCCCGGCATCGAGCAGGAACGCGGCGGCATCATCCGCCACGGCGCCAAGCTGCTGTTCGCCTATGGCTCGGCCACGGTGCCCAAGATCACCGTCATCCTGCGCAAGGCCTATGGCGGGTCGTACCTGGCCATGTGCAGCCAGGAAATGGGCGCCGACTGGGTCTATGCCTGGCCCACCGCCGAAATCGCGGTGATGGGGGCGGAAGGCGCCATCAACATCCTGTACCGCAAGGAACTGGCCGAAGCCGAGGACCGCCGCGCCAAGGCCAAGGAACTGGCCGCCGAATACCGCGACGAATTCGCCTCGCCCTACCTGTCGGCGGCGCGCGGCTATGTCACCGACGTCATCCTGCCGTCGGAAACCCGTGGCGTCGTCGCCCTGGCGCTGCGCAAGTCGCTGGCCAAGCGCGAAATGCGGCCGCCGAAGAAGCACGGCAACATCCCGCTGTAAGC
>DATGXU010000557.1:0-17221 GCA_035298685.1 Magnetospirillum sp.
GCTTGAAGGTGATCCCCTTGGCCAACAGCGCGTGGGTGCCGACGACGATGTCGATACCGCCGTCGGCGATGCCTTTCTTCACCTCGCCGGCGTGCTTGGCGCTGACCAGGCGGGAAAGCTGTTCCACATTCACCGGCAGCCCTTTGAAGCGTTCGGCGAAATTGCGGTAGTGCTGGCGCGCCAGCAGCGTGGTGGGCACCACGATCGCCACCTGCATGCCGGACATGGCGGCGACGAAGGCGGCGCGCATGGCCACCTCGGTCTTGCCGAAGCCCACGTCGCCGCACACCAGCCGGTCCATGGGCCGCCCGGATTGCAGGTCGGCGATGGCGTCCTCGATGGCCCGGCTCTGGTCCTCGGTTTCGGCATAGGGGAAGCGGGCACAGAATTCGTCCCACAGACCTTCCGGCGGGGCGAGGCTTTCCGCCTTGCGCATCTGCCGTTGCGCGGCGATGGCGATCAACTGGTCGGCCATGTCGCGAATGCGCTTCTTCAGCCGTGCCTTGCGCGCCTGCCATGCGGCGCCGCCCAGCTTGTCCAACTGGGCGCCGGCGTCTTCCGAACCATAGCGGGTCAGGACGTCCAGGTTCTCGACCGGCACGAACAGCTTGTCGTTGCCGTCGTACAGCACGCGCAGGCAATCGTGCGGCGCGCCGCCCACCTGCAAGGTGACCAGACCGTCATAGCGGCCGATGCCATGTTCCACATGCACCACCAGATCGCCTTCGGACAGGGCCGAGGCTTCGGCGATGAACTGCGAACCCTTTTTCTTCTTCCGCGCCGGACGGGCCAGGCGGTCGCCCAAAACGTCCTGTTCGGTGATCAGGCTGAGATCGGGCAGCACGAAGCCGTGATCCAGGCCCAGCACCACCATGGGCACCCTGCCCTTGCCCAACGCCTGGGCCTCGGCCCAGTTGTCGACGGCGGCCACCTTGAGGCCGTGATCGGCCAGCAGATGGCACAGCCGGTCGCGCGACCCCGCCGTCCAGGCCGCCAGCACCGTACGGCGGCCGGCGGTCGTTTCGACGTCGATATGCTCTTTCAGCGCGTCGTAAACATTGGCGCCAGGAAGGGCGCGCACATCACCGAAATCGCGCCCCGATCGTCCTTCGACGTCAACAACCTGGTTGACGCCCTCGGGCATGGCAAACGGCGACAGCACGTAGGCTGGGCGAGAGGCCAACAGCCGGTCCCACTCAGCCTTTTCCAGATACAGCTTCGGCGGCGGCACCGGGTGGTAAACCATGCCCGATTCCGCCAATCCCGCCCCGGTGATGGTGCGGCGGGCATCATAGTATTCCAGCACCAGCGAATGGCGCGCGTCGCGCGCTTCGTCGGCCTGATGGTCAAGCACGACCACCGCGTCGGGCACATAGGCGAACAAGGTGTCCAGCCCGTCGTGGAACAGCGGCAGCCAATGTTCCATGCCGGTGAACTTGACGCCGGCGGAAATGGCCTCGTACAGCGGGTCCGACCCCGATGGATTGCCGAACATTTCGCGGTAGCCCGAGCGGAAGCGGGCAATCGAGGATTCGTCCAGCAGAACCTCGCTGACCGGCGCCAGCCCGAAACTGTCCAGCTTGCCCGTCGTGCGCTGGCTCATGGGGTCGAAAGAGCGGATGCTCTCGAGCTCGTCGCCAAAGAAATCCAGGCGCACCGGTTCGGGCGTGCCCGGCGGAAACAGATCGACGATACCACCGCGAACCGCGTATTCGCCCGGCTCCATCACCGTATCCGCGCGGGTATAGCCGTTGCGGTTCAGGAACGAGACGATGCCGTCCACGTCCATGCGCGCCCCAAGACGGGCAGCGAACGACGCCCCGGCCAGCACCTGGCGCGGAGGGACGCGCTGCAGCAGCGCCGGCACGGTGGTCAGCACCACCCGGGCGCCCTGCCCCGGCCCGCTGCTCAGGCGGGCCAGGGTGTCGACGCGCTTGGCCACCACGTCCACATTGGGCGAAACGCGGTCATAGGGCACGCAATCCCAACCGGGGAATTCCAGAACCTCGATCTCGGGGGCGAAGAACGCCATGGCTTCAGCCATGCGCGCCATGCGCCCGTCGTCACGGGCGACGTGCAACACGTCGCGCCCCGCCCCGGCCCGAGCCAGATGGGCGACGACCTGCGCGTCGACACCCTCCGGCGCCCCGGCGACGGTAACGCGGCCGGGACTGTTCAGGAATTCCTGGATGTTTTTCAAGTGCGTGCGGCTTCGTTCTGAACAAATTTCTGAAGCATCGCCATCACGTCGTGGTTCAGGCGTTCCGGCACCGGCTCTTTCGCGGTCACCCAATTGAACAGGTCGTTGTCCGTTTCGGCGATCAACGCCTCGAAGCGGTCGATCTGCTCGGGCGACAGCGTGACCAGGTACTTTTCGGCAAAACCACCGAACAAGATGTCGTTTTCGTTCGAGCCCATGTGGTGGGCGCGGAACAGCAATCGTTTCAGTCGTGCATCCATCGTGCGGGCATTGCTTCATAAATGAGGAAGCCTAGGATATAGAGCGTTCCCGCTTTCCTGTCAGCCACCAAGCTTCACTCCATGCGTCCCAGTCTGCTGAACCCGTTGTTCGCGCCGCTCACCTCGTTGCCCGGCGTCGGCCCCAAGCTGGCCCCGCTTTACCAGCGTCTGTGCGGCGAGCGCGTGGTGGACCTGCTGTGGCACCTGCCCTCGGGGACGGTGGACCGCCGGTTCAATCCCCAAGTGGCCGACGCCCCCTCGGGCAAGGTGGCGACCTTGGTGGTCCACATCGACGCCCATTTCCCCTCGTCCAGCGCCAAACGACCCTATCGGGTCCGCTGTTCCGACGACACCGGCTTCCTGCATCTGGTGTTCTTTCATGGTCGCGAGGACTGGCTGCGACGCCAACTGCCCGAGGGCGAATGGCGGGTGGTCAGCGGCTTGGTCGAGCATTTCAACAACGAGATCCAGATCACCCATCCCGACCATGTGGTGCCCGTGGCCGATCAGGCCCAGGTGATGACGGTCGAGCCGGTCTATCCGCTGACCGCCGGGCTGTCCGCCCGCATGGTGGCGAAAACCGTGCGCGCGGCGCTGGACCGCGCCCCCGCCTTGCCCGAATGGCAGGACGCGGCCTGGCTGGCCCGCCAGAAAAGCCCGTCCTGGCGCGATGCGCTGGAAGCACTGCACCGGCCCGATGGCGAACGCGCCATCACCGAGGATTCGCCCGCCCGCCGGCGGCTGGCCTATGATGAATTGTTGGCCAACCAGCTGGCGCTGGCCATGGTGCGGGCCAACATGCGCCGGCTGAAGGGCCGCCCCATCCTGGGCGACGGGCGCTTGCGGGTCAAGGTGCTGGCGGCGCTGCCGTGGTCGTTGACGGGCGCGCAAACCCGTGCGCTGGCCGAAATCGACGCCGACATGATGGAACCCATCCGCATGCTGCGCCTGCTGCAGGGCGATGTGGGCAGTGGCAAGACGGTGGTGGCGCTGCTGGCGTGCCTGACGGCGGTGGAAAGCGGCGCCCAGGCGGCGCTGATGGCGCCGACGGAAATTCTGGCGCGTCAGCACCTTGCCACCATCGAGCCCTTGGCCGCTGTCGCCGGGGTGCGCGTCGGCCTGCTGACCGGCCGCGACAAGGGCAAGGCACGCGAGCGCACGCTGCAGGCGCTGGCCGAAGGCGACATCGACATCATGATCGGCACCCATGCGCTATTTCAAGAGGAAGTGGCCTTCCGCGACCTTGCGCTGGCGGTGATCGACGAACAGCACCGCTTCGGCGTCCATCAGCGGCTGGAGCTGGCGGCCAAGGGCCAGGCGGTGGACGTGCTGGTGATGACGGCGACCCCCATTCCCCGCACCCTGCTGCTGACCGCCTATGGCGACATGGATGGTTCGCGCCTGGATGAAAAGCCGCCGGGGCGTCAACCGGTTGACACCCGGGTTCTGCCGCTGGCGCGCATGGAAGAGGTCATCGGCGGCATTCCCCGCGCCATCCGCAATGGCGCCCGGGTCTATTGGGTGTGCCCGCTGGTGGAGGAATCGGAAACCTCGGATCTCGCCGCCGCCGAGGAACGCCACCGCCACCTGGCCCAGATGTTCGGCGACCGGGTGGGACTGGTGCACGGCAAGATGAAGGGGCCGGCCAAGGATCAGGTGATGGCCGCCTTTGCCGAGGGGCAGCTGGATATTCTGGTGGCGACCACGGTGATCGAGGTGGGCGTCAACGTGCCGGAAGCCACCATCATGGTGATCGAGCATGCCGAACGCTTCGGGCTGGCGCAGCTTCATCAACTGCGCGGCCGCGTCGGGCGCGGCACCGGATCGTCCACCTGCCTGCTGCTGTACGATTCGCCGCTGTCCGAAAACGCCAAGGCACGCCTTGAGATCATGCGCGCCACCGAGGACGGCTTCCTGATCGCCGAGGAGGATTTGCGCCTGCGCGGCGGCGGCGAGGTGCTGGGCACCCGCCAGAGCGGCCTGCCGGAATTCGCCCTGGCCGACCTGTCCATCCACGGCGAGTTGCTGGCGGCGGCGCGCGACGATTCGCGGCTGATCCTGGATCGCGACCCCGAGCTGAGTTCGCCGCGCGGCGAGGCCTTGCGGGTGCTGCTTTACCTGTTCGACCGCGATGCGGCGGTCAAGACTTTGCGATCGGGCTGACTTCGACGTTGGGCGCGGGCGTGATGATGCCGGTGGACACCACCATCTTGATGCCGTCCTCGACGTTCATTTCCAGAACCTTGACCTCGCGGCGCGGCAGAAACAGCAGAAAGCCCGAAGTGGGGTTGGGCGTGGTCGGCACGAAGACGTTCACCATGTCTTCGTCGAAATGGTCGCGCACCTCGCCCGAGGTGGTGCCGGTGATGAAGGCCAGCGTCCATATGCCCGGGCGCGGATATTCGATCAGCGCGACCTCGCGAAAGGCATTGGCCTTTTGCGCCAGCATGGTTTCGAAAACCTGCTTCACCGCCGAATAGATGCCGCGAAGAACCGGCATGCGTTCGAGCACGGCATCATAAAGCCGCACCAACACACGCCCGGCAATGCCCGCCGTCAGCGCCCCGATCAGGGTCAGCGACACCACCACCGCCACCAGGCCAAAGCCCGGTATGCCCCAGTTCTTGGGATTGAAGGCGGGCGGGATCAGCGGCGAAACCTGATCGTCCATGAACTGGATGAACTGCCAGGCGATGTAGAAGGTGATCGACACCGGCGCGGTAACCAGGATTCCGGCGAAAAAATAGGCGCGCAACCTCGCCATCAACCCCAGGTGGAGCGGCTCGGCATCCGAATTGTGCGAAGGCGTGTGTCCCAGGTTTTCGCTGCTCATGTCGGAATGGTCACCCTGGCTGCGGAGGCCGCAGGATGGCCGAGGCCGCTGCCAAGCGCAACAGGGTTCGCCGGATTATCTTGGCATGCTCCCCTCGCAGCCGCCCCAGCCGCCACCAACATCCTGGGGCGAGGAGGCCTGCGGAAATGCCACCCCACCTACGCGCCATCGCCACCGCCGTGCCGCCCTATCGCATCGACCAGACGACGGCCGAAATCCTGGCCCGCAGCCTGTTCCCCGGGATGCTTGACCGGTTGGGGCCGATCCATGCCAATGCGGGCATTTCGACTCGCTGGTCGTGCGTGCCGCCCGATTGGTACCAGCGTCCCCATGGCTGGCGCGAGCGGTCGACCCTGTTCGTCGAGCATGGGCTAAGGCTGTCGGAACTGGCGATCGTCACATGCCTGGCTAGGGCCGGGATTGGCCTCGGACAAGTGGACGCCATCGTCGCGGTGTCAACCACCGGCATCTGCACCCCCAGCCTTGACGCCCTGTTGATCGACCACCTGAGCCTCAGGCCGGACGTGGTTCGGCTGCCCATATTCGGCCTCGGCTGCGCCGGGGGCGTGCTCGGGCTCGCCAGGGCGGCAGCCCTGGCCCAATCCCTGCCCGGCCGGAACATCTTGCTGGTGGTGACCGAATTGTGTGGCCTGACCTTTCGTCCTCAGGAACGAACGCCGGCCAATGCGGTGGCAACCGCCCTGTTCGGTGACGGGTGCGCCGCCGCGTTGGTGTCAACCTCGGCTGACGGACCGGCGATCGCGGCCAGCGGAGAACACACTTGGCCAAACTCGCTCGACGTCATGGGATGGCGGGTCGAGGATGACGGCCTGGGGGTGGTGTTTTCCCGCGACATTCCGCCGCTTATCACCCGCCTGTTTCGGCAGGCGCTGAACGACTGGCTGGGCCGCAATGGCCTGGCCCGCGACGACATCCGCGGGTTCTGCTGCCATCCAGGCGGGGCAAAGGTGGTCGCCGCCCTCGAGCAGGCGCTGGACCTTCCGGCCGACGCTTTGGCCGACGAGCGTGCGGTCTTGCGCGAGTACGGCAACATGTCGGCGGCAACGGTTCTGTTCGTTGCCGAACGGCGGCTGCGGCGCCCCCTGCCCGGCCGCACGCTGATGACCGCGCTGGGACCCGGCTTCACCGCCGCCTTCCTGCTGCTCGATCCGTGATGCCAATCCATCCGCTGCTTTTGCTGGTCCTGGCGCAGCGGCTGCTGGAACTGTTCCACGCACGGGGCAACACCCGTCGCCTGCTGGCGCAGGGCGCGGTCGAGGTGGGCGCCGGGCATTACCCGTTGATCGTCGCCCTGCACGCCGGCTGGTGGGCGGCGCTGGCGGCAACAGTGCCACCAGCCATGACGGCACGGCCGCTGCCCGTGGCCGCCCTGGCCCTGCTGATGGTGGCACGGGCGTGGGTGTTGGTCAGCCTGGGGCGGTTCTGGACCACCCGCATCATCACCCTGCCTGGCGCGCCGCTGGTCCGGCGCGGTCCCTACCGGTTGATGGCGCACCCTAATTACTGGATCGTCGCCACCGAGATCGCCCTGGTGCCCCTGGCGTTCGACGCCATAGGGCTGGCAGTGGCGTTCTCGGCGCTCAACGGTGCCCTGTTGGCATGGCGGGTGGCGGTGGAGGACCGGGCGCTCAACGCTCGTGGAAGCTTTGATCCATCTGCGTGAAGATGGGCTTCAGCATGTACTGCAACAGCGTCTTGTTGCCGGTGATGATTTCCGTCTGCGCCGTCATGCCCGGCATGATCCGATGCACCGAGGGATCGTCGCCGACATAATTCTGGCGGCGGCGAAAATGCCGCTTCTGAAATTGCCGTAAGCGGCCTTCGCCGACATTTCACGGTAGCGCCCAAGCCAATTCCGTTCACCCGCCGACAGCTTGACGGCCCGCATCTCAACCAGGAACTCCTGGCGCGCCGAACCCGCCCGACCGGCCGCCGAGACGTTCTTGCGGACCACCGGCAAGATGACCAGCCCGCCCAGGATGAACAGGGTGGTCCCGACCACGGGAACCAGCGCCAGCACGCCGCCCAGCATGAAGATCACGGTGAAGTAGAAGATGGCGAAGGGCAGTTCCATGAACACCAAGGCCAGCGGACCGGCAAAGAATTCGCGTACCGATTCGAAGTCCTTGATGCGCGCCACCTGTGCGCCGATGGTCGCCCGCTCGGTGAAGCCGGGCGGCAGCGACAGAATGTGCTGGAAGATGTTGTTGCCCATGATGTTGTCGAGGCGGGCGCCGATGCAAAACGCCAGCAAGGTGGGAATCGATCCGGTGCCGATGACCTTGTCGTAGACGTTCATGACGAAGATGGGGGTGCCCAGCGACGCCATGTTCAGGATCAGGGTGACGAAAAACGTCTGCCAGAACAGTGGCCGAAACCGGTCGAGCACAGACCGGAACCATCCGCCACGCACCGGTCCCTGCCCGGGCGGCACGGGCATGAAGAAATAGGCTGTCCCCCTGAGGTTGGCGTGGTCCAGAACCCGGCTTTCGCCGAGCGCGCTGTCGAATGCCTCGATCACCCCGTCGCGATTGGATTTCAGCACCAGCGCGTGGCCGCGATCGGAAAGGAACAGGCAGGGAAACAGGCGCGCGTCGATGAGGCTGACGCTCACCCGCTCGGGCCGGCTGGAATAGTTCAGCATCGCCATGACGTTGCGCGGATTGCCGCCCCAGCCAAGGGACTTCAACAGCGGCAACAGGCATGCCGCCAGATCCGAGGCGGCGGTAAAGCCACCCAATGCGCTTTGCGCCAGATGCTGTTGATACCTGATTGCGGGTGGTGGTCACGTTCATGACGCGCCCACCGTCCAGGTCGAACACGCGGTCGGCCAGCTTGACCAGCGACGGCCGATGGGTCACCAGCACCAGGGTGCGCTTGCCCTTGGCCCGTTCCAGCCACGCACGCAGAAAATTGTCACCCGCGCTGTCCACCGCCGTGTTGGCTTCGTCGAACAGCACGATGCGGGGATTGTTGACCAGGGCGCGGGCGATGAAGCGCGCCCCCACCCAGCCAGTCACCCACGACCGGCCGAAGGGCTTCCAGGAACAGCGCCCCCAGCACGCCCAACAACAGCAATACCATGGTCCCGATGGATTTGTTGGGCAGGATGCGGTCGTAGACCTGCAGCAACGACATGGGCATGACCAAGCCGAGAACGTTCAGGAACAGCAACGCCACCACCAGATCAAACGCGTTCGATCTCAGCGTGGTCAGCGAACCGAGCCGGAAGGCCGACCCTTTTCCACCAATCGCAGGTCCGTTCTCGGAACCAG
This sequence comes from Magnetospirillum sp., assembly GCA_035298685.1. Taxonomy (GTDB): domain Bacteria; phylum Pseudomonadota; class Alphaproteobacteria; order Rhodospirillales; family Magnetospirillaceae; genus Magnetospirillum. The sequence continues at coordinate 8,590 of DATGXU010000557.1, forward strand.
CCAATCCTATTCCCCTGTCCTATGGTTCCGCCAAAATGAATCTTTTTACATAACCTATCATTGACGCAGGCGGCCACTGGCATGTTGAGCATTGCTGGCTCTATGATGTGCTCGGTCTTACCCACGCCTGTTTTAAGCGAGCCGTCCTTTGGAACAAGACACCGCAGCCCCTTCGCCTCGGACCGTGGCCATGATCGAGCGAGTGGTTGGCTTCGACACCACCAGCTATCGATCCAATCTGGAATTTATCGCATTTGCTGCGGATGTTCTTGCGGCATGCGGCGCCACTTTGCGTCAGACCTATGACGACAGACGCCAAAAGGCCAACCTGTTCGCATCCATAGGCCCTGCCGACAAACCCGGCATCGTGCTGTCCGGCCACAGCGACGTGGTGCCCGTCGACAATCAGGAATGGACGTCCGATCCCTTCAAGGTTCGTCACGCGGATGGGCGCCTGTACGGGCGGGGCACGGCGGACATGAAAAGCTTCATCGCGCTGTGTCTTTCGCTTGCGCCCGAATTCGCGGCGCGGCAACTGGCGTTCCCCATTCATTTTGCGTTCTCATACGACGAAGAAGTCGGCTGTATCGGCGCACGAAGGTTGATCGAGGATCTGGGCGGGCTGGAGGTGCGGCCGCGCCTATGTATCGTCGGCGAACCGACGGATATGAAGGTCATCATCGGCCATAAGGGTAAAAAAAGCGTTCGGTGCGAAGTGCACGGAAAGGAGTGCCATTCGGCGCTGAACCACCGCGGTGTGAACGCGGTCGAGATCGCCGCCGAGATGGTCGCCTTCTTGCGCCAGATGCAGCGGCGCATTCGCCGCCAAGGCCCCTTCGACTTCGGCTACGATCCGCCTTACACCACCATCCACACCGGGGTGATGTCTGGCGGCACCGCACTGAACATCGTCCCTGCCCGTTGCTCGTTCGAATTCGAGCTGCGCAATCTGCCCAGCCACGACGTGGAAGACTTGATGGCGGAACTGCGCGCCTTCGCGCAATCGCTGATCCCCGAAATGCTGGAGGTGGATGAAGCCAGCGGAATCATGTTCGACGAATACAACACCACCGCCGGCCTGGACACGGCCGAGGATGACGAGGCCGCCCTGCTGGCCCGCCGGCTGTCCGGAAACAACGACGTCGCCAAGGTGAGCTTCACCACCGAAGCCGGGCTGTTTCACGACGCCGGCATTCCCACCGTGGTCTGCGGTCCCGGAAGCATTTTGCAAGCACACAAGCCCGACGAGTTCATCACCCTGGACCAGGTCGCCCAAGGCGAATCCTTTCTGCACCGCCTGCTCGACAGCATGACCGCCCGCTGATTATTGCGGGCGCTCGCTGTGCAGCCATGGCAGACGCGGCGACGACCAGATACGGTAGACCGGTTCGATCGCGTTCGGATCGTCCAGGCTGGCGATGGTGACGTCCACCGTTTCGGTGCGAGCGGGGTATTCGAATGTCAGCGCGGTGCCGCAGTCGGAACAGATGCGGCGTACGGCGCGGGAATGGGCTGCGACCGCCTGGGGACGGCCTTTGACGAAATGGAAATCCTGACGCCGGAAGGCCACCCAAGCCACAACCGAGGCACCGGCCGCGTGCTGGCACATTCGGCAATGGCAGTATCCGGCCGACAACGGCTCGCCGGCGACGCGATAGCGCACACCTCCACAGCGACACCCGCCCTCGTACGCCATCCCGTCCTCCCCACAGCGCCAACCGTTACCAAAGGCTATGTCGGCAGCTGGCGTGGCCCGGCCAATGACTCGAATTGGGGAGTGGGCGCCCCCATGGGAGGGAGGCGGTCACGCGGCCTCTTCTGTCTCCAGCCTGCCGTGCCGCACCAACTGACGGTGCAGGTTGGCTTGCAGAAGCGGGTTGCGCGACTCGGCGCGCAGCCGCTGGAACACTCGGGCGAACAGCGCCAGATCGCGATGAGCCCTGCATTCATCCTGATGATGAGGCAACGCCTCACCGCACAAATGGCAATGGTGCATGACCATTAATCCTTTACCCCGAAACCCTACCTTAGGCTTATAAAGCCACCGGTGGCGAGGTTACAGGATGCAAAGGAATTAGCTCCTTATTCCGGCGGTTTAAGGTCCTAACCCAAAGGTTTAAAAATCGTTACCTTCCGCCACGCCCCGTCACAATTTGAGATGCTTGTGGACCGCCTGGCGCGAAATCCCAAGCTCCTTACCGATGCGGGCCAGGGACCACGTGGGATTTTCGGCCTTGAGGCGGCGGGCTTTTTCCTTGGTGGTTTCGGCGGATGCCGGCGAAACCACCAAGCCGCCAAGGCGGCGCCAATCAAGCAACAGCACACCGAATCCGGTGCCGTCGTCGCCGCCACGCGACGCCCAATAATCCAGACGCGCTTCGAAATCCGCTGGACTGCGCACGGGCAGCTCGCGCCGCCACGCCTCCTCCACCAGACGGTGGCGCGCCGCGCAGGCGGTGGGAAGCGCCGCCTTGCCGGGACCATCGGCCAGCAATTCACGCTCACGCTTGCGCTCTTCCCAGCTCAATGACTCGGCACGAGCGTCGCCGATGGTCAAGGGCAGCGGGCAGGCGGCGCAAAGCGCCTGGGTCAATGCCGGCGGAATGTCATGCCAGGGCACCGACCAGCCCGCCAACGGTGCCCACGGGTCATTTGCTGCGTCATCCGGGTTGTCTCCCTCAAAAAGCGTCGCCGGATCGCCACCGGCCAAATGAGCGGTGGCTTCGATGAACATGGTTTCAATGGGGCTGGGGCTTACGGCGGCTTCCCGTGAACCATAGCGCGCCACGATGGCGGCGCGCTCTCCGGTCATGCGCCCGGCCTCGCCAAAACGCGCCCGCGCCGCGCGAATCATGGCGCCGGGGTCCTCGGCCTCTTCGCGCAACCGCAGGGCCTCCATCTCCGCCTCAAGCGGATCGACGCCTGCTTGGGTTTCCTTGCGCTGGGCCAGTTCCTCCAGCCCGGCCTTGTAACTTCCCCATTCCTTGCCGCACAACGAAATCGCCCGCGCCAGCGCCTCGTCCTGCACGTCTTCGTCATCGGAGGTATAGAGGGCCAGTATGCCCTCGAGCCGATCCAGCGCCTTTTCGCGCAGATCCTCCCCCGCCCCCATCAAGTCCAGCAGGTTCATCCCGCCCCTCGTCAATAGAACGGTTGACAGTGCGCAGACATCCGCCCGTTGTCAAGGCGTTGACAGCATTCCCGGCAAGTGGCTCGACCGTGCTAGACTGGCAAGATGTCGATGGTCTCTTGTCCTGCCACCGCGGCCAATTTACGCGATTCCGCATGGCGTCGCGGTCGCTGCCATGCCCTGTGGCAGCACCAGCAGGGCCGTTGCTTTCATTGTGGCCGCCATATGCCCGATCCGCTGGTCCAGCGCGCCCGACATCGCAAGCGACCAGACGCGGCCACCATCGATCACGTTCTGCCACGCACCCTCGGCGGAATGGAATCGTGGCTGAACGAAGTGGCGGCGTGCCGCGCATGCAACTGGGAAAAGGCCGGTCGCCTGCCGATCGCCATCGAACTTTGGCGGCTGCTGTGGCTCAAACAAGAGACGCTGCTGGACTGCGCGGACTTCCCGTCAGATCTGCTGAACAGGCTGAAGGGGTGATGGGCCGCCGCACCCGGCGCAAAACAAAACGGCGGAATCCCAAGGATTTCCGCCGTTTTTCTTGGTGAGCCCGCCGGGACTCGAACCCGGGACCCCATGATTAAAAGTCACGTGCTCTACCGACTGAGCTACGGGCTCTCACCTGCGAAGTGGGCGCACACCATAGGGAGATGAGCGCCCAAGGTCAACCGTCGGATATGAACGCGCCGTGTTTTCCCGGCCACAATCACTGACGGACGTCGGCGGCGACCCGCATGCGCACGATCTTGTCGGGGCGCGAGACAATACCGTTGTCGCTTTCCGAGCCCTTGGTGATCTTGTCCACGTGATCCATGCCTTCGATCACCCGCCCCCAAACGGTGTATTTGTAATCCAGGCTGGGGGTGGTCCCCAGCATGATGAAGAACTGGGAATCCGCGCTGTTGGGGGATGACGACCGCGCCATGCCGACCACGCCGCGCGTGAAATGCTCGCCCGAGAACTCGGCCGGCAGCTTGATGCCCGAGCCGCCGGTGCCGGTGCCGGTGGGGTCGCCGCCCTGGGCCATGAAGCCGGCGATGACACGGTGGAACGGCGTGCCGTCATAAAAACCCTTGCGCACCAGTTCCTTGATGCGGGCCACGTGTTGCGGCGCCAGTTCAGGCAGCATCTCGATCACCACCCGCCCCCAGGGCAGATCCAGCAGCAGCGTGTTCTCGGGGTCGGCCGCCCTGGCGGGCTGAACGGCAAGAACGATGGCCGCGACCATGAAAGCCAGCGATTTCAGCAGCTTCGACAGCATTCCCCCTGCCCCCCTTATTCGGCCACGTCGGCGGCGACTTGAAGCCGGACGATCACGTCGGGATTGTCCACCGAGCCGTTGCGGGCGCTGCTGCCCTTCTTGATGTTGTCGACGAAGTCCATGCCTTCGACCACCTGTCCCCAGATGGAATACTGGTTGTCCAGATGGGGCGAGCGCCCGAACATGATGAAGAATTGCGAATCCGCCGAATCGGGGCTGGCCGCGCGCGCCATCGAGCACGTGCCCCGAACATGCTTCTCGCGGCTGAACTCGGCCTTCAGCTTCTGGCCGGAACCGCCGGTGCCGGTACCTTGCGGACAACCGGTCTGCGCCATGAAACCGTCGATGACGCGGTGGAACTTCAACCCGTCGTAATAGCCCTGTCGCACCAATTCCTTGATGCGGGCCACATGGTTCGGGGCCAAATCGGGCCGCAGTTCGATCACGACGCGGCCATCCTTGAGGTCGAGGAAAAGGGTGTTTTCGCGGTCCAAAGCCTTCTGTCTCCCAGCAAGCGGCGGCGGCTTAAAGCCGGCTGAACTTTTCGTCAAGCTCGGCGCGCACGCGCGGGCTGACGAAGGATGAGATGTCGCCGCCCAAGCGGCCGATTTCCTTGACGAAGCGCGACGAGATGAACTGGCAACGCTCGGACGCCATCAGGAACATGGTTTCGATGTCCGCCGACAGCCGGGCGTTCATGCCGGCCATCTGGAACTCGTACTCGAAGTCTGACACGGCGCGCAGGCCGCGGATGATCACATGGGCGCCGCACTGGCGGGCGAAATCGATCAGCAGGTTGTCGAACGAGCGGACCTCGATGTTCACGCCTGCCAGATTGGCGCGCTCGGCCAGTTCGTGTCGAACCAGCGCCACCCGTTCCTCCAGCGTGAACAACGGGCCTTTGCCGGCGTTGACGGCAACCGCGACGATCAGGCGGTCAACCACCCTCGCGGCGCGAATGACGATGTCCAGATGACCATTGGTGATCGGGTCGAAAGTACCTGGATAGAGGCCGACACGCTCAGTCATTGTCTCCTCCGGCGGGATTGTCTTCCGAACTCTCGCTGTCACCGTCCTCGGCGCCACCGTTGATGTCGCACAGCCGGGCCACCGACACCACGCGTTCGCCCTCGGCGGTACGGAACAGCATGACGCCCTGGGTCTTGCGGCCGCAGACGCGGATGTCGTCAACCGGCATGCGGATCAGCTTGCCGCCGTCGGACACCAGCATGATCTCGTCCTCGTGGTTGACCGGGAACGAGGCCACCACCGGGCCGTTCTTGTCGGTCAGGTCGATGTTGGCGATGCCCTGACCGCCACGGCCGGTAATACGGTACTCGTAGGCCGAGGTCCGCTTGCCATAGCCGTTCTCGGTAACGGTCAGGATGATTTCCTGATCCGCCAACATGCGTTCGGCCTCGGGGCCGGTCAGTTCGCCGCGCATGAAGGCGTCGCGGGTTTCCATGTCGAAGTCCACGTGGCGCAGGATGGACATGGAAATGACCTCGTCGCCGTCCAGGCGGATACCACGCACGCCCGTGGAGTCGCGGCCTTTGAAGACGCGCACGTCGCCGACGGAGAAGCGGATGGCCTTGCCCATGCGGGTGGCCAGCAGCACGTCGTCGGCTTCCGAACAGGTGCGGACGGCGATCAGGCGTTCGCCCTCGCCCAGTTTCATGGCGATCTTGCCATTGGCCCGGATGTCGACGAAATCGGACAACTGGTTGCGGCGCACGTCACCCACCGAGGTGGCGAACATCACGTTCAGGTCCGCCCAGGTGCTCTCGTCCTCGGGCATGGGCATGACGGTGGAGATCGTCTCGCCTTCGCTCAGCGGCAGGATGTTCACCATGGCCTTGCCCTTGGCCTGGGGCGTACCCAGCGGCAGGCGGTAAACCTTGAGCTTGTAGGCTTGGCCGGTGGACGAGAAGAACAGCATCGGCGTGTGCGTGTTGGCCACGAACACCTGATTGATGAAGTCCTCTTCCTTCATGGTCATGCCCGAGCGACCCTTGCCGCCGCGCTTTTGGGCACGATAGGTCGACAGCGGCACCCGCTTGATGTAGCCGGTGTTGGTCACCGTCACCACCATGTCCTCGCGGGCGATCAGGTCCTCGATATCCGCCTCGAACTCGGAATCCTCGATGGTGGTGCGGCGGGGGGTGGCGAACTGGTTGCGGATTTCCAGCAATTCGCCGCGCAGCACTTCCAGCAGCTTGGGTCGCGAAGACAGGATCTCCAGGAATTCCTTGATCTGCTCGCCGATTTCCTTGAGCTCGTCGCCGATCTTGTCGCGCTCGAGACCGGTCAGGCGGTGCAGGCGCAGATCCAGGATGGCCTTGGCCTGCGCCTCGGACAGCTGGTACTTGCCATCGACGATGGCCCGGCCGGGTTCGTCGATCAGACGGATCAGCGGCTCGACATCCATGGCCGGCCACTGGCGCGCCATCAATTCCTCGCGCGCCGTCTGCGGATCGGGCGCCCGGCGGATCAGGGCGATGACGTCGTCGATATTGGCCACCGCGATGGCCAGACCGGCCAACACGTGGGCGCGCTCGCGTGCCTTGCCCAGTTCGTAGATGGTGCGGCGGGTGATCACTTCTTCGCGGAAAGCCACGAAGGCCGAGATGATCTCCTTGAGCGGCATCATCTGCGGACGGCCGCCGTTCAGCGCCAGGGCGTTGACGCCGAACGAGGTCTGCAGCGGGGTGAACTTGTAAAGCTGCGCCAGCACCACGTCGGCGATGGCGTCGCGCTTGATCTCGACCACCACGCGCACGCCGTCGCGGTCGGATTCGTCGCGCAGGTCGGCGACGCCCTCGATCTTCTTGTCGCGCACCAGCTCGGCGATCTGCTCGAGCATGCGCGCCTTGTTCACCTGGTAGGGCACCTCGGTGATGACGATGGCTTCGCGGTCCTTGCGGATTTCCTCGACGTGGCAGCGTCCGCGCATGATCACCGAGCCGCGGCCGGTGGTGTAGGCCGAGCGGATGCCCGCACGGCCCAGGATGATGCCGCCGGTCGGGAAGTCGGGGCCCGGCACCAGTTCCATCAACTGTTCCGGCGTGATCTCCGGATGGTCGATATAGGTGCAGCAGGCGTCGATCACCTCGCCCAGGTTATGGGGCGGAATGTTGGTGGCCATACCCACGGCGATGCCGCCGGCACCGTTGACCAGCAGGTTGGGATAGCGCGCCGGCAGCACGCAGGGCTCGACGGTGGAATCGTCGTAGTTGGGTTGGAAGTCTACGGTTTCCTTGTCGATGTCCTCGATCAGGAAATGCGCTGACCGGGCCATGCGGGCCTCGGTGTAACGCATGGCCGCCGCCGGATCGCCGTCCATCGAACCGAAATTGCCCTGGCCGTCGATCAGCGGCAGGCGCATCGAGAAATCCTGCGCCATGCGCACCATGGCGTCGTAAATCGCGGCGTCGCCATGCGGGTGATACTTACCCATGACGTCGCCGACGATGCGCGCGGACTTGCGGAACGGCTTGTTGTAGTCGTAGCCGCTCTCCTTCATCGCATACAGGATGCGCCGGTGGACGGGCTTGAGGCCGTCGCGGACGTCGGGGAGCGCGCGGCTCACGATCACGCTCATGGCGTAATCGAGGTACGAGCGTCGCATCTCCTCTTCGATGGTGACCGGAGAGATGTCGAACTGAGGCGTCGAAGGAGGTGTGGTCAACGAAATCTTCCCGTTGGTCTTCAGAAAAACCAGAATTTGGGGATGGCAGGGCTGCCACGGTGGCGCACGCTACCAGATATCGTAAGTCGCGACAACTGCGAGGGCGGGCGCCCCTGGCGCCGGCCGCGCGCCGCCGGTTCCATCCGGCGCATGGCCGAACGTCCACCCCTTATGCACTCCCGGGTTCTCCATTCGCGAACAAGGACGCGCGCTCGGGCCGGGTTAAATTGAGCACCCGGCAACTGAGGGGTTGGCAACCATGCGCGGCTTGCTTGCAGTTCTCTGCGCGGGCCTTTTGAGCGGCTGTGCCGCCGAATGGCCGTCGTTCCACGGCGCGGGCGACAGCACCGAACACGTGCGGCTGGCCGACGTGCCGTTCTACCCTCAGGAGGGACACCGGTGCGGCTCGGCCGCCATGGCCATGGTTCTCAGCTGGTCGGGCCTGGATATCAAGCCCGCCGCGCTGGAGACACGCTTTGCCCAGACAAGCGACCCCCGCCGCGCGCTCATGGACTCGGCCAGCCATTACGGGCGCCTTGCCTACCCCCTT
>DATGXU010000558.1:0-2192 GCA_035298685.1 Magnetospirillum sp.
GGTGATAGCTGACCCGAACCGAGGGGTAGGGGGCCTGCCGCCGCAGCTTGGCCGCGTTGGGGGCCAGCGCCTCGATCACCCGTTCCGACTTCACCACCAGATTGGTGAGCAGATCGAACCAATGCTCCGACCCGGCCAGGATATCGGCGACGCCCCGGCCGCCGCGATAGATCATGGGCTCGCCGCCCTGCAGCGTAATGGGCAGATCGGCGCTGACGGGAAGCCGCGCCAGTCCCCGCACCCAGTCGGACGGAGACATGCCGTCACCGGCGAACAGGCCCTTCCGGCACCCCGCCTGAGACGGGTCGTTGATGCAATAGGCGCAGGCCAGATTGCACTCCAGCGTCAGGAACGCCCCGATGTAGTTGACCTCGGCGGGGATGCTGAGTTGCGGCAATGTGTGTGTGTGGGGCGTTTGCCTTGCTTGCTCGGCAAAGGCGTCGGCGCAACGCGCGGTCATAGTCCCACCGTCATCCCACCCTCGTTCGAATGTGCGGTTATTAATGTTTAAGGAAGCACTATTAACGAAACATTAGCCTTGTACCGCATACCCCTTTACGGGCGCAATTTCCAGGAACTCCGCGACATGACGAAACGCCGGCCGGTCCCCCGCGAGGAATTGCTCTACTGGATCGAGCGGAACTTGCGGGAATACGTGACCCCGGAAAAGGCCCGGCGGATTTCACGCGTCGCAGGGTATGTGGGCAGTCAGGCACTGGGTGACTTCATCGTCGAAGGGCTTTATTGCGCCACCGTGGCGCGAATGGCCGGCGCCGACCAGCTTTGCCTGCTCTACAAGGATGACCGGCCCTACAAGAACTTTCTGATGGCGTGCAACCCCTACGCCACGGCTGCCATCGGCTTTCCCGCCGAAGAGCCCATCCCCATGGATTGGTTCGACATCGGCAACTATCCCGCCAACGCGGCGCCCGATTGGTGGTACGACCGCATGATGCACGTGCCCGACCTGGTGCTTACCCCCTCCACATTGGTCAATCTGGCCCACCTGGAACATTTCGCCAAGCTGCGCATTCCGCCCCGGCGCATCGACGAGCTTGCCGCAGGGCTGAAGCGGGCCGGAACCCCCGAGACAGCCTGGCTGGTCGGCCTGCACATCCGCGAACAGGGATACGTTTACCGGCAGGGGATGGATGACGCGCGTAATTCCGATCCCTTGGCGTTCCTGCCGCTGATCGACCGCATCATTGCCGAAGGGGGCGTGGTCGTCCGCATCGGCGATCCGTCCATGACCCCGCTGCCGCCCCGCGCCGGATTGGTGGACCTGTCGCAGGTGCCGGACAGTTTCGAACTGCAGGCTTTCGCCTTCAGCCGCGCGCGCTTCACCATCTGTTCGGTGTCGGGGCCGGCCGTGATGTCCATGGCCTTCGGCACGCCCACGCTGTTTCACAACCACTACAATCCCAATGAAGGGGCCAATCCCGGCGATCTGGTGATGCTGCAGACCGTGATCCACGACGACGGCACCCCCATGCCCTGGCAGGCCGTGGTCGACAATGGCCTGACCATGTTCCCGCTGGAAATGATCATCGCCTGCCGCGATCTGCTGCCCCGCTACGGCATAAACGATCCGCGTCTGAACGTCTGCCGTCTCGAGCCCCATACCATGGACGAGATCGTGTGGGCGACCGAGCGCATGCTGGAAGGCACCGAAGATCGTTGTGCGCCATGGCCCCAATTCCAGGACCCCAAGTGCGAAATCGTGCCGTCGAACAGCTTCTCGCTGCCCGTTGCCACCAGACCCGCCAAGGGGCGGCTTTATTACCGTGGCGAGTTGGTGACGCGTTGAAGGACGAAGGGGGGGCTAGTGGTCATATCAACGGCCGACCGGTATCAGTCCTCGATCCGCAAGCGATAGCGGCCCAGGCCGATGGCGGCGTGGCTGCCGGCGTGGGTGATGGCGCCCAGTGCCAGCAGCGGCAGGATGGGGGCAAGCTGGCCGGTGATCGCCAGCCGTCCCTCCAGGCCGATCATGGGGATCACCTTGCCGCCCTGGCGGTCGGAACGGCGGTTCCAGGTCCGCACCCGCAGAGCTGATTGGTCCAGGGCCACCGCGTGGGCGGCGTGCCGCAACCCCTGCCAGTCGGCCGAGATTGCCAGCCCCATCCAGCGGGCCAGCCCCTCGATGCGCGCACCCAGCGTCATCGGCAGGGCGGACAGGTCGGCCTTGACCG
>DATGXU010000559.1:0-11349 GCA_035298685.1 Magnetospirillum sp.
ACGGCGAAGACGTTTCGACCCCGGAACTGGTGCGCCGTCTGGCCGAAGGGTTGGGCCGCCGCGCCTGTCTGCCGCCGGTGCCGGTGGGCCTGCTGCGGCTGGCCGGCGCGCTGGTGGGCAAGTCGGCGGCGGTGGATCGGCTGGCCGGCTCGCTGGTGGTGGACGATTCGCCGCTGCGCGCGCTGGGCTGGGCGCCGCCGGTGCCGCTGAGCCACGGGCTGGCGGCCATGACCGCCGCCTATGCCGGGCGCTTGACAGCGGCGGCGGCGGCGGCGTAACAGCCCCCTATCGCTTTGGAGATGGTCCCCTTGGCCGAGCTTATTCCCGTCATTCTGTCCGGCGGTGCCGGCACCCGCCTGTGGCCGCTGTCGCGCGAGCTGCGGCCCAAGCAATTGCTGCCGCTGACCTCGGGCGCCACCCTGTTGCAGGACACGGCGCGGCGCATCGTCGGCCGGCCCGTCGTGGTGTGCAATCAGGAGCACCGCTTCATCGTCGCCGAACAGCTGCGCGAGATCGGTGTCGAGCCGCGCGGCATCGTCATCGAGCCGGTGGGGCGCAATACCGCGCCGGCGGTGGCGGTGGCGGCGCTGCTGGCCCAGGCCGAGGCGGACGATTTGCTGCTGGTCATGCCCTCGGACCACCAGATCAAGGACGTCGAGGCCTTTCGCGCCGCCGTGGCGGCGGCGGTGCCGCTGGCTCAGGCGGGCATGCTGGTGACCTTCGGCATCCGGCCGACCGAGGCCAATACCGGCTATGGCTACATCCGGCGCGGCGCGGCCACCGGCGGCGGCTTCCTGGTGGACCGCTTCGTGGAAAAGCCCGACCGCGCCACCGCCGAAAGCTATCTGGCCTCGGGCGAGTATCTGTGGAACGGCGGCATCTTCCTGTTTTCCGCCAAGGCCTATCTGGCCGAATTGGGGCGCCGCCTGCCGGCCATGGTCGACAATTGCCGCGCCGCCCTGGCGGAAGGCGCGTCCGACCTGTTCTTTTTCCGGCTGGCCGACGCGCCCTTTGCCGCCATTGCCGGCCAAAGCATCGACTACGCGGTGATGGAGCATACCGACCGCGCCGCCGTGGTGCCGGTGGACATGGGCTGGTCGGATATCGGCTCGTGGTCGGCGCTGTGGCAGGAAAGCCCGCAGGATGCCAACGGCAACGTGCTGCTGGGCGACGTCATCGCCAGCGGCAGCCGCAACGCCTATGTGCGCAGCGAGGGTCAGCTGGTGGCGGTGCTGGGCGTCGAGGATCTGGTGGTGGTCGCCACCCAGGACGCCGTGCTGGTGGCCGACAAGGCCCATGACCAGGACGTGAAGAAGATCGTCGAACAGCTGAAGGCCGCCAATCGGCCCGAGGCGGTGCAAGGCATCCGCACCTGGCGGCCGTGGGGCTGGTTCCAGACCATCGACGACGGCCACCGCTATCGCGTCAAGCACATCCAGGTCAATCCGGGGGCGAAATTGTCCTTGCAGAAGCACTGGCATCGCTCGGAACATTGGGTGGTGGTGACCGGCACCGCGCTGGTCACCTGCGGCGACAACACCTTCACGCTGCGCGAGAACGAATCCACCTTCATCCCCGCCGGCCAGGCCCATCGGCTGGAAAACCCCGGCCGTCTGCCGCTGAGGATGATCGAGGTGCAGTCGGGCGAGTATGTGGGCGAAGACGACATCGTTCGCATCGAGGACGAATACGGCCGGACGGAAAGCTGATGTACGGCCCGGTCTTCTCGGCGGCGGCCGGTTGGGCCAACGGCTGGGCGCCGGCGGTGGCGGCCGGGCTGGCCGTGGTGGTGCTCACCCGCCGGGTGGTGGATTACCTCAAGCGCCGCCAGATCCTCGACCGCCCCAACGACCGTTCCAGCCATACCCTGCCGACGCCGCGCGGCGGCGGCCTTGCCACCACCCCGGTGCTGGCCGCCATCCTGATGGCGCTGGGCTGGCACATTTCCTCGGCGCGTCTGGGGGTGCTGGGCCTGGGGGCGCTGGTGCTGCTGGCGGTGTCGTGGCTTGACGACCGTAAGGGGCTGCCGGCGCTGCCGCGCTTCCTGGCCCATGCCGCCATGGTGGCGCTGTTCCTGATCCTGGCCGGCGGCGACCTGCCGGTGTTCGGCGGCGTGCTGCCGCTGTGGGCCGACCGGCTGGCCGCCGGGGTGGCGTGGCTGTGGTTCGTCAACCTTTACAATTTCATGGACGGCATCGACGGTATAACCGGTGTCGAAACGACATCGCTGGGCCTGGGCATCGCCGTGGTCGCCACCCTGGCCGAAGGGCTGGCGGTGTTCGACGTCATTCCCGCCGGGCTGGCGGCGGCGGCGGTGGGCGCCGGCTTTCTGGTGTGGAACTGGCATCCGGCCAAGGTTTTCCTGGGCGATTCCGGATCGGTGCCGTTCGGCTATGTGCTGGGTGGCCTGCTGCTGGTGCTGGCCATGCAGGGGCAACTGGCCGCCGCCCTGATCCTGCCCGGCTATTACGTGGCCGACGCCACCATCACCCTGGGGCGGCGGGCCCTGAACGGCGAAAAGGTGTGGCAGGCCCACCGCAAGCACTTCTATCAGCGCGCCGTCCAGGGCGGAAAACGCCACGATCAGGTGGCGTTGGCCATCCTGGCGGGCAACGTGGCGCTGGTGGGCGCGGCGGTGCTGGCGGCTGCCGGTCAGGCATGGCTGGGCGTGGCGGCGGGCGCGGCCGTGGTGGCCGGTTTGCTGGCGCTGTTGCAGCGTTGGGCTGCCCGTCGCGACTAAAGCGTGATGCCCTAAATGTGCATCACGCTTTAGCCTTTATGATTTCGCCCTCGCCGGGCGCGGCCCTCCGGCCGCTTGGCCGCGCCCTCAGTGGGCGCAAAAGCGACACGCCTCAGATTAAAGGCGCGTCGCGACTAATCCAGCTCGAAGGCGTTCTTGTAGTCCAGCGCCAGGGCCGGGTCCTGGTCTTCCTTGCGCAGGAAGCAATTGCCCACGGTCAGCACCTCGATCTCGCTGCCCATGAAGCAGCGGAAGGCGTCTTCCGGGGTGCAGACGATGGGCTCGCCGCGCACGTTGAAGCTGGTGTTGACCACCACCGGGCAGCCGGTCTTGGCCTTGAACGACGAAATCAGCGCGTGATAGCGCGGGTTGGTGTCGGCGTGCACGGTCTGGACGCGGGCGGAATAATCCACGTGGGTCACCGCCGGGATGGACGATCGCGGCACGTTCAGCTTGTCGATGCCGAACAGCGCCTGTTCCTCGGCGGTCATGGCGCGGCGGTGCCGTTCCGCCACCGGAGCGACCAGCAGCATATAGGGGCTGTCGCCGTCCAGCTCGAACCAGTCGGCCACGTCCTCGCGCAGCACCGAGGGCGCGAAGGGGCGGAAGCTCTCGCGGTACTTCACCTTGAGGTTCAGCACCTTCTGCATGGTGGGTGAGCGCGGGTCGCCCAGGATGGAACGGCCGCCCAAGGCGCGCGGGCCGAATTCCATGCGGCCCTGCATCCAGCCCACCGCCTTTTCCTCGGCCAGGGCCTGGGCGGTCTGCTCGATCAATTGGGCGTCGCTCAGCACGGTGAATTTGGCGCCCAATTCGGTCAGGCTGCGCTCGATGTCGGCCTGGCCCCACACCGGGCCCAGATACGAGCCCTTCATGGCATCCTTGCCGCCGCCGGCCACGATGCGGGGCTTGTTCTTGTGGATGTGATAGCCGGCCAGGGCGGCGCCCAGCGCGCCGCCGGCATCGCCGGCCGCCGGCTGAATCCAGATATCGTCGAAGATGCCTTCACGCAGAACCTTGCCGTTGGCGACGCAGTTCAGCGCCACGCCGCCGGCCAGGCACAGGTTGCGGGCGCCGGTATCCTTGCGGATGGCGCGGGCCAGCTTGAGGACGATGTGTTCGGTCACCGCCTGCACCGAGGCGGCGACGTCCATGTGGAACTGGGTCAGCGGATCGCTGTCGGCCCGACGCACCGGCTGCCCGAACAGGGCGGCGAACTTGTCGTTGGTCATGGTCAGGCCGGTGCAATAGTCGAAATACGACTGGTCCAGCCAGAAGCTGCCGTCTTCCTTGACGTCCACCACCTTGTCCAGGATCAGCTGGGCGTATTTGGGGTCGCCATAGGGGGCCAGGCCCATGACCTTGTATTCACCCGAATTGACCCGGAAACCGGTGTAATAGGTGAAGGCGGAATACAACAGGCCCAGCGAATGGGGGAAGTGCAGTTCCTTTTGGATTTCCAGCCGGTTGCCCGACCCCATGGCCAGGGACGTGGTGGTCCATTCGCCGACGCCGTCCATGGTCAGGACGGCGGCGTTCTCGAACGGCGACGGGAAAAAGGCGCTGGCGGCGTGGCTCAGGTGATGTTCGGCGAACAGCAGGCGGCTGGCCCAGTCGAAATCGGGGGCGAAACGTTGCAGTTCCTTGCGCAGCAAGTCCTTCTGGAACAGCTTTTCCTTCAGCCACACCGGCATGGCCGCTTTGAACGAGGTGAAGCCGCGCGGGGCGAAGGACAGATAGGTTTCCAGCAGGCGTTCGAACTTCAGGAACGGCTTGTCGTAGAAGACGACGAAATCCACGTCCTCGAGCCCGCATCCGGTCTCGGCCAGGCAATAGGCGACGGCATTCTCGGGAAAGCTGGGATCATGCTTGCGGCGGGTGAACCGCTCTTCCTGGGCGGCGGCGGCGATGACGCCGTCGTCGATCAACGCCGCCGCGCTGTCGTGGTAGAGCGCCGAAAGGCCGAGAATCTTCACCGTCGCGTCTCCCGAACCCTAGAACAGAGTGTAGATGAAGGGCGCGATGGCCGAGCCCTGGGACAGCACGATCAGGCCGCCGAACATCACCGTCATCACCAGGATGGGCAGCAGCCAATATTTCTTGCGCGCCCGCATGAAGGCGACGAGCTCGAGAAGGAACGCCATCGAAATGTTCCTTAGAATTGAGTTTTCATGGAATCGGGTGCCGGGCCCGGCGGGGTGCGGGTCACCCAATAGGTCTGGGCCTTGCCGTCGCGCTTCAGCCGCATGGGGTCCTTGCCGAACGCCCGCATCAGCAGGCCGACCGGGGTGACGGTCAGGAAGAACAGCAGGCCCATCATCACCGGCGTCATCACCCGGTGCAGGATCATGCCCAGCTTGAACCATGCCAGGTTCAAAGGTCGCAATGCCCGCGGCGCCACCAGGGCGGCCAGCAGAAAGGCGGTGGCGGCGCCCGCCGCCCACAGCCGCACCTCGCCGCCGGATTTCAGCGGCCACAGGGCCACCAGCGCGAAGAAGGCCGTGAACACCAGGCCGAACGAGCGTTCCGAGCCCATCTTCACGGGGCCGGAATGGGCCTGCAATTCGTTCACGGGAGAGTTCTTGTCGACCATGTCGTCTTTCTTGCTGTCGCTTCGCCGATCGTCAGGCCGGCAGGCTAGCGATGACGCTGCTCGAGCACGTCGCAAAGCGTGTGCCCCAGCAGGATGTGCATTTCCTGAATCCGCGCCGTGACGGTGGACGGGACCACCACCAGCGGGTCGGCCAGACCGATCATATTGCCGCCGTCACGACCGGCCAGGCCGGCGGCGGTGCCGCCCAGCGCGCGGGCGGCCTGCAGGGCCTTCAGCACGTTGGGGCTGTTGCCCGAGGTGCTGATGCCGATGGCGACGTCCTCGGGCTTCATCAATGCCTCGACCTGACGGGCGAAGATGTCGTCGAAGGAAAAATCGTTGGAACACGCCGTCAGCGTCGAGGTGTCGGTGGTCAGCGCGATGGCGGCCAGGGCGCGGCCGTTGGCGCGATAGCGTACCACCAGCTCGGCCGCCAGATGCTGGGCGTCGGCGGCCGAGCCGCCATTGCCGAAGAACAGGATCTTGCCGCCCGCCGCCAGCGCCCGCGAACAGCACTCCACCAGCGCCAGGAACGGCTCGGCCGTCGCGTCGCGCGTTGCGGCCAGGGTGCGCTCGTGCTCGGCGAACTGGTCGGCTAGAAACTGGCGGGCGTCCATCACATGCTCCGGTCGGGCGCTTTCTTTGCCTTGGTAGCGCAACGGCACTCGGACCGCAACATTTCCCTCCCCTTCACGCCTCGACCAAACCTTTGAGCTGGCGCGCCGCCACGGTCAGCATGGCCAGGTCGATCTGGCGCGCCGCCCTGACCTCGGCCAGCACCAGATCGGTGCGTTCGACGGCGATGCGGTGGCCGGCGATCCAGGCGGCCAGGGCTTCGGCGGCGGCAAGGCCGGGCGCTTCCGCCGCCATGGCGGTGGTGATGTCGCGCTGGATGCCGTACAGGTCTTCGATGGCGGCGGCCGAGGCCAGCTTCTGCCAGTGTCCGCCCACCGCCAGTTTCTGCGCCGCCGCGCGCAACACCCCCAGGCCGAAGCGGTGGCCGATGGTGAAATACAGGCTGCCGGCGTCCTCCACCGTGGTGCCCTGGCGAACGGCGATGCGCACGATGTCGGCGGCCGAGGCCAGCACGATCAGGTCGGCCACCTTGGCGGCCAGTTCGGC
Source organism: Magnetospirillum sp. (assembly GCA_035298685.1). Lineage (GTDB taxonomy): Bacteria > Pseudomonadota > Alphaproteobacteria > Rhodospirillales > Magnetospirillaceae > Magnetospirillum. The sequence goes on from DATGXU010000559.1 coordinate 6,456, forward strand.
CGGCACGCCCTGGGCTTCGTAGTCGCGCCGCCGATTGTCCACGCCTTCGGCGGTTTCCGGCGGCAGGATGAGCGGCAGCGCCGCCTGCAGCGCGGCGATGCCGGGTTTCAGCTCGGCGATGGCGGCGCCGATGTCGAACGGCGTCGGCACGCAGCGCAGCACCCAGCCGGTGGCCCGCTCGAGCAGGCGCCCCGATTCGGCCAGCATGGCGGCTTGGATCGAGGCGGGAACGGCGCCGTCCAGCGCCTCGATGTCGGCCCACACCTCGCGCAGGCCATAGGCGTCGCGGGCGACGATGTAGGCCCGCGCCACGTCGGCGGGGCCGTGGCCGGTCTTTTCCATCAGGTCGGCGACGAAGGCCACGCCGACCCGGTTGACCATGGAATTGGTCACCGTGGTGGCGACGATCTCGCGCCGCAGCCGATGCGCGGAAATTGCCGCTGCGAAACGATCTCGCAGGGCGGTGGGGAAATAGCGGGCCAGATCGCCGGCCAGGAACGGGTCGTCGGGCAGGCTCGAAGCCAGCACGCCGTCGTGCAGCCACAGCTTGGCATAGGCGAACAGCACCGCCAGTTCGGGGCGCGCCAGTCCCATTCGTTTTGCGGCCCGCTCGGTCAGGGTTTCGTCGTCGGGCAGGAATTCGATGGCGCGGTCCAGCCGGCCGGCTTTTTCCAGCAGACGCATGAAGCGGGCCTGGCCGTCCAGCAGATCGGCGCCTTGCTCGGCCATCACCGACAGCGCCTGGGTTTGCAGGTAGTTGTCGCGCAGCACCAGCGCCGCCACCTCGTCGGTCATGCCGGCCAGCAGCACGTCGCGCTGTTTTTCGGTCAGGTCGCCGGCGGCCACCAGCTCGCCCAGCAGGATCTTGATGTTGACCTCGTGGTCCGAGGTGTCCACTCCGGCGGAATTGTCGATGGCGTCGGTGTTGAGCCGCCCGCCGTTAAGGGCGTATTCGATGCGGCCCATTTGGGTGGCGCCCAGATTGGCGCCTTCGCCCAGCACCTTGGCCCGCAATTGGTTGCCGTTGACCCGCAGGGCGTCGTTGGCGCGGTCGCCGGCATCGGCGTGGGATTCGTGCGACGCCTTCACATAGGTGCCGATGCCGCCGAAGAACAGCAGATCCACCGGCTGGGTCAGCAGGGCATGGAACAGCGCCGTGGGGGTGACGGTGTCCGTCTCGATACCGAAACATGCGCGCATCTGCGGGGTGACGGCGATGGATTTGGCCGAACGCGCAAAGACGCCGCCGCCCGCCGAGATCAGGGCGGGGTCGTAGTCCGGCCACGATTTCACCGCCTGGAACAGCCGCTCGCGCTCGGCGAACGAGGTGGCGGCGTCGGGAGCGGGGTCGATGAAGATGTGGCTGTGGTTGAACGCCGCCACCAACCGGATGGTGCGCGAGCACAGCATGGCGTTGCCGAACACGTCGCCCGACATGTCGCCGACGCCGACCACGGTGAAAGGCTGGCTTTGGATGTCGGTGCCCAATTCGCGGAAATGGCGCTTCACCGCCTCCCAGGCGCCGCGCGCGGTGATGCCCATGACCTTGTGGTCGTAGCCCTTGGACCCGCCCGAGGCGAAGGCGTCGCCCAGCCAGAAGCCGTATTCCAGCGAGATGGCGTTGGCGATGTCCGAGAAGGTGGCGGTGCCCTTGTCGGCGGCGACCACCAGATAGGGATCGTCGCCATCGTGGCGCACCAGCCCTGCGGGGGGCACCACGGCGCCGCCCTTCAGGGTGTCGGTGATGTCCAGCAGGCCCTGGATCAGCATGCGGTAACAGGCGACGCCTTCGGCCAGCATGGCCTCGCGCCCGCCGGTGGCGGGCGGGTTCTTGACCACGAAGCCGCCCTTGGCGCCCACCGGCACGATCACCGCGTTCTTGACCATCTGTGCCTTCATCAAGCCCAGGATCTCGGTGCGGAAATCCTCGCGCCGGTCCGACCAGCGGATGCCGCCGCGCGCCACCTTGCCGCCGCGCAGATGGATGCCTTCCATGCGCGGGCTGTAGACGAACACCTCGACCAGCGGGCGCGGCAGCGGCAGATCGTCGATGGCGCGCGAATCCAGCTTCAGCGACAGATAGGGGCGTTCCAGCGCGTAATTGGTGCGCAACGTGGCGCGGATCAGGCTCAGGAAGCGCCGCAGGATGCGGTCGTCGTCGGCGCTGGCCACCCGGTCCAGCGCCGCGTTGACCCGCGCCAGGGCGTCGTCTTCCGCCATGGGGACAAGGGCGAAGCGGGCAAGGAACAGGGCGACCAGGGCGGCGGCCTGCTCGGGATTGTCGCCCAGGGCGCGCTCGATGTAGCTCTGGCTCAGCGTGCTGCCGGCCTGGCGCAGATACTTCGCATAGGCACGCAACACCACCACCTGCCGCCATGACAGGCCGGCGGACAGGATCAGCCGGTTGAAGCCGTCGCTTTCGGCGTGGTCGCGCCACACCGCCAGCAAGGCCTCCTCGAAGGCGGGGCCGCGGGCGGCAAGGTCCAGCGGCACGGCGGTTTCCAGATGGAAATCGTGAATCCAAACGGTCTGCAGCCCGTCGGCGGGGCGCACCTGATGGGGCACCTCGGCGATGGCGCGCAGGCCCATGGCCTCCAGCAGCGGCAGCACGTCGGACAGCGCCACGGTGGTGCCGGCATGGACCAGTTTCAGCCGGGCCTCGCGCTCGCCGGCCTCGATGGGGCGGTACAGGTTGACGCCCAGATCGGTGCCCGCCACCACCGCCTCCAGCCGCTCGACCTCGGCCACCGCCGCCAGGGCGGAATGGCGCTCGCGATAGGACAGCGGAAAGGCGTCGCGCCACCGCCGCGCCAGCCGCAAGCCCTCGCCCTCGCCATGGGCCTGCACCAGCGCGGTCTGCAGGTGGTCGGACCACGAGCGCGCCACCTCGGCGATGCGCGCTTCCAATTCGCTGGTGTCCACCGCCGGGCACTGGCCCGGCTGGGTGCGGATCAGCACGTGCAGGCGCGCCAGCGGGCCATCGGCCACCTGGGTGTAATAGGCGTCCAGCCGCCCGCCGAACGCCTGTTCCAGCAGGCGGATCACCGCCAGCCGCAGCGGCGTGTCGTAGCGGTCGCGGGGCAGGAACGCCAGGCACGAGATGAAGCGGCCGAATTCGTCGCGTCGCACGAACAGCGCCACGCGCGGACGGTCCTGCAAATGCAGGATGCCCAGGGCGCAGGCGGTCAGGTCGTCCTCGGAAATCTGGAACAGCTCGTCGCGCGAATAGGTTTCCAGGATGTTGGACAGCGCCTTGGCGTCGTGGCCGAAGGGCGGAAAGCCGGCGCGCTGCTGCACCCGGCTGACCTTGCGCCGCAGCAGCGGAATGCTGGACGGGTTGCGGGTATAGGCGGCCGAGGTGAACAGGCCGAGAAAGGCATGCAGGCCGACCACGCGGCCATTGGCATCCACATGCTTGACGCCGATCACGTCCATGTGGACCGGGCGGTGGACGGTGGAATGGCGCGCCGATTTGGTGACCAGCAGAATGCCCGGCCGCGACAGGAACGCGCGGATTTCCGCCGGCATGTCCGACAGCGCCAGCTGTTCATCGAACACATGCGAGTCCTCGTCGCGCAGGATGCCCAGCGAGGTGGCGGCCTCGACCCGCACGTCGGGGGCGCCGGCCTCGCCCGACAGCAGGAAGTGGCGATAGCCCAGGAAGGTGAAGTGGTCGTCGTGCAGCCAGTCGAGAAAGGCCACCGCCTCGTCGTTTTCCTCGCCGCCGCCCAGATCGGCGCTGACCTGCTTGATGCGGGCGCGCATGGCCTGCCAGTCGGAAATCGCCGCCCGCACCTCGGCCAGCACGAAGGCCAGCCGCTCGGCCAGCCGCGCCTGGGCGGCGGAATCCTGGCGGTCGATCTCGATATGCATCAGCGATTCCAGGCCGCCGGCCGCGGCATCGGGCGCTTCCGCCAGCTCGCCCAGCACGCCGCCGGGATCACGCCGCACCGCCACGATGGGATGGACCAGCAGATGGATGGCGATGTTGGCCTGGGCCAAAACCATGGCCACCGAATCCACCAGGAACGGCATGTCGTCGTTGACGATCTCCACCACGCTGTGCGGCGAGGCCCAGCCGTTGCGGTCGGGATCGGGATCGAACACGCGGATCTTGGGCTGGGCGGGGGCGCGTTCGCGGGCAAATCCCAACAGGCCGACGATCACCGCGAACAGGCGATCGCCATCCATGGCTTCCAGATCGGTGCCGGGAATGCCGGCCAGGAAGGGGGCGGCCATGCGCGCCACCAGCGCCGCGCGCTCGGGGTCCAGGTGATCGCGGGCGCGGGCGGCCATGTCCTCGGCCAGGCTGGATCTCAGGAAATCGGTGGGTTGGGTCACGGCGCCCTCGCTGGCAATGCTAACGCCACTTCATTAGGTGGCGGGCCGGGCGTTCATGCAACAGCCTAAGCGAGATGGCTGGTGTTCTATCGCCGCCCGGCGGCGCGGGCCAGTTGCATGACGGCGCGCGAGCACAGTTCCTCGGCCGGCATGCCGGTGGTCTTGCAGTCGGCCTCGGTCTCGATCAGCACTTCCAGGGCGCGGCCGACACGGTCGGCCGGCCAGCGGCCCAATTGCCGGCGGAAGCGGTCGGCGGCCTTGAAGATCACCGGGGGCTTCAGCGCCGCCATGGCCTGATCGGCCGATTTGCCCTGGCTCATCAGGCCGGCGGCATAGTGCAGGCGCTGGAAATGGCGCGACAGCGCCCGCAGCACGGCGACCGCGTGGGTGCCTTCGCGGAACAGCCGGTCCAGCACGCGCTGGGCGGTGGCATGGTCGCCGTCGGCGGTGGCCAGCGCCAGATCGTCCATGGACAGCGAGGCGGTGTCGCCGATGCAGGCCAGGGCGTCGTCCAGGCGCACGCGGCCGGGGGCGCCCATGTACAGCGCCAGCT
>DATGXU010000560.1:0-2824 GCA_035298685.1 Magnetospirillum sp.
GAGCCGTACTTTTCCTGGATGAAGCGGCGGATTTCCGGCGACTGGTACAGGCGCACCAGCTTGGCGAAAACCGGCTTGTCCTTGTCCTGGGTGCGCACGGCGATGACGTTGGCGTAGGGCGAATCCGGGCTTTCCAGCACCAGGGCGTCGCGGTGGGGAAGCAGCCCGATCTCGATGGCGTAGTTGGAATTGATGGCGGCGACGGTGACGTCGTCCAGCGAGCGGGGCAGTTGCGCCGCCGGCAGCTCGACGAATCTCAGCTTGCGGGGATTGTCCACCACGTCCAGCACCGTGGCCTTGATGCCGGCATCGGCGCGCAGCGTGATCAGGCCCTGCGACTGCAACAGCAGCAGCACGCGGCCGCCGTTGCTGGGATCGTTGGGAATGGCGACCTTGTCGCCTTCCTTCAGGTCGGACAGCGCCTTGACCCGCTTGGAATACAGCCCGATGGGAAACACCACCGTCTTGGCGATGGCGGTGATCGAATAGCCGCGATCCTTGATCTGGTTGTCCAGGAACGGCTGATGCTGGAACGAATTGGCATCCAGATCGCCCTGAACCAGCGCCGCGTTGGGCAACTGATAATCGTCGAATTCCACCACCTTGATCTGAAGTCCGTCCTTGGCGGCCAGGGTGGCGACCTGTTCCAGGATGGCGGCATGCGGGCCGCCGGTAACGCCCACCTTGATGGTTTCCGCCCACGCCGCCGTCGCTCCGGTCGCCAGGGCGATGGCCAGCGTAATGCGCGAGACGAATTTCACGATCATAGCGGCATCTCCGTTAAAACACAAAACCAGTAGACAATAGCATTCTCCTCCCGTCAATATGTCTCCGACGCCAAATCGCCGCCGCGCCGGCTTTGGTGGTAGGCTGGCGGCAAACCCGCAGCCCGCCCCGAAACCTGCCGGTTCGCGGTGCTCGACCCATTGCTTTTCCGGATCTGCCATGCCCCGTTTCGATACCCTGAGCCTGCATGCCGGGCAGCACCCCGATCCCGTCACCGGGTCGCGGGCGGTGCCCATCCACCAGACCACGTCGTTCGTGTTTCAGGACGCCGATCACGCCGCGCAATTGTTCAATCTCGAGCGCGCCGGTCACATCTATTCCCGCATCTCCAATCCCACGGTGGCAGTGCTGGAAGAACGGGTGGCGGCGCTGGAAGGCGGCGTGGGCGCGGTGTGCACGGCGTCGGGGCAGGCGGCGCTGACGCTGGCCATCACCACGCTGATGGGGCAGGGCGGGCACATCGTCGCGTCGTCGTCGCTGTATGGCGGGTCCATCAATCTGCTGGCGCACACGCTGCCGCGCTTCGGCATCACCACCACCTTCGTGCCGCCGCGCGACCACGCCGCCCTGCGGGCCGCCATCCGCCCGGAAACCCGGCTGGTGATCGGTGAAACCATCGGCAATCCCGGGCTCGAGGTGCTGGATATCCCGGCGGTGGCGGCCGTTGCGCACGAATCCGGTTTGCCGCTCTTGATCGACAACACCTTCGCCACGCCCTTCCTGTGTCGGCCGCTGGAACTGGGCGCCGATCTGGTGGTGCATTCGTTGACCAAGTGGATGGGCGGCCATGGCATCGCCATCGGCGGCGCGGTGGTGGATGGCGGGCGCTTCGATTGGCGGCAGGGCGGCAAGTACCCGACCCTGACCGAGCCCTATGCCGGCTATCATGGTCTGGTGTTCGACGAACAATTCGGTCCCGCCGCCTTCCTGATGCGGGCGCGAACCGAGGGCTTGCGCGATTTCGGCGCCTGTCTGTCGCCCACCCACGCCTTCCACCTGCTGCAAGGGGTCGAGACGTTGCCCCTGCGCATGGCGCGGCACGTGGACAATACCCGCGCGGTGGTGTCGTTCCTGGCCGGCCACGAGGCGGTGGCCTGGGTCAGCCATCCCGAACGCCCCGAGCATCCCGACCACGAATTGGCCCGCCGTCTGCTGCCCAAGGGGGCCGGCTCGGTGGTCAGTTTCGGCATCCGGGGCGGGCGCCCGGCCGGGCGGCGCTTCATCGACGCGTTGAAGCTGGCCTCGCATCTGGCGAACGTGGGCGACGCCAAGACGCTGGTGATTCATCCCGCCAGCACCACTCACCAACAGATGGATGCCGCCCAGCTGGCCGCCGCCGGCATCGGCGAGGACATGGTGCGCCTGTCGGTGGGCATCGAGGACCCCGCCGATATCCTGGCCGATCTGGCCCAGGCCCTGAAGATTTCCCAGAAGGGATGACCGCCATGTGGATCGATGTGCAGGGAAGCAAGGTGTTTGCCGTCACCGGCGGGGTGGAGTTCGATTCCTCCCGCCCGGTGGTGGTGTTGATCCATGGCGCCGGCATGGACCACAGCGTATGGGCATTGCAGGACCGCGCTTTGGCCCATAACGGCTTTGCGGTGCTGTCGGTGGACTTGCCCGGCCATGGCCGCTCCGAGGGCGAGGCGCTGCCCTCTATCGCCGCCTTGGCCGACTGGGTGGCGGCGCTGCTGCAGGCGGTCGGGGTGGCGCAGGCGACGGTGATCGGCCATTCCATGGGGGCGCTGACCGCTCTGGCCTTCGCCGCCCGTCACCCCGGCAGGGCACGTTCCATCGGCCTGCTGGGAGCGGCGGCGCTGATGCCGGTGAACGACGACTTGCGCAACGCCGCCGTGACCGCGCCGGCTGCCGCCGCCGCCATGATCGTCACCTGGGGCTTTTCCGCCGACGCCGCCTTGGGCGGCAGCACGACCCCTGGCCTGTGGCTGACCGGCGGCGCCACCAGCCTGCTGGCACGGTCGCGGCCCGGCGTGCTGGCAGCCGACCTCAACGCCTGCAACGATTATGTGGATGGGCC
>DATGXU010000561.1:0-11985 GCA_035298685.1 Magnetospirillum sp.
CCAGGCGCAATAGGCGCGCCCGCCCACCAGCCAATAGAAGGCCAGCACGATGGCCGCACCCACCAGGGCGGTGGCTTCCAGGGAATGCCGGGCCAGCAGCCCCTGCGCCGCGATCAGCGGATCGGTCAGCGGCAGCACGCCCAGGGTCAGGCTGGAGGCCAGGGTGCCCTTGGCGATCCACACGTGCAGCAACGGCCCCGACAGGAAGGCGCCGAGAAAGCCCAATTGGACCACGCGGCGGGCCAGCAGCCATTTGACGCGCCGCATCATGGCTTGAACTCCTTGAAGCCGCCGCCGGGCGTGCGCTGCGGGCTGGGCAGCCCCTCCTCCATGCCCCGGATGGGCAGTTGCAGGTTGTCGTCGATCAGCGCACGCCCGGCCTTTTCCTTTTCCCGCCAGCCCAGGCGGTAATGCTTGCCCAGTTCGCCCACCGCCTGGGCGTGCGGCAGCACCTTGATGGCAGCTTCCTCCAGCACGCAGGCTTTCTCGCACTTGCCGCAGCCGGTGCATTTGTCGGTATGGACGATGGGCAGCAGGAAGGCGTGCTTGCCGGTGCGCTCGTTGTGATGGATCTCCAGCGTGATGGCCTGGTCCGACAACGGGCAGACGCGGTAACAGACGTCGCAGCGCAGGCCCAGATAGTTCAGGCAGGTTTCGTGGCCAACCAGCACGGCGACGCCCATTTTCGCCTGCCGGATGTCGGTCAGCGATTTGTCCAGCGCCCCGGTCGGACAGGCGGCGACACAGGGAATGTGCTCGCACATCTCGCACGGCACAGTGCGGGCGGTGAAGAACGGAGTACCCAGCGCCGGGCCGTCGCCGGCATCGGCCAGGGAAAGGGTGTCATAGGGGCAGTCGCGCACGCATAGGCCACAGCGCACGCAGGCCGACAGGAAATCGTCCTCGGCGATGGCGCCCGGCGGACGCAGGGCCACCGCTTGCGCCCGCCGGTGGGCGGGCAGGCCCAGCAGCAAGGCTGCCAGTCCCCCTCCACAGGCGGCGCGCAAGGCGCCGGTCAGAAGCGTCCGCCGGTCCATGGCGTCAGGCCTTTTCCACCTTGACCGCGCACTTCTTGTAATCCGTCTCCTTCGAGATCGGACAAGTGGCGTCCAGGGTGAGCTTGTTGACCAGGATCGATTCGTCGAAGAACGGCACGAAGATCAGACCCTCGGGCGGCCGGTTGCGGCCTCGGGTATCGACGCGGGTCTGGATTTCGCCGCGCCGGCTCTTGATCTTCACCACGTCGCCGTTGCGCAGGCCGCGCTTCTTGGCGTCGTTGGGGTGCATGTAGCACAGCGCCGCCGGCACCGCCTTGAACAGCTCGGGCACGCGCCGGGTCATGGACCCCGAGTGCCAGTGTTCCAGCACGCGGCCGGTGCACAGCCACATGTCGTATTCGGCGTCGGGCTTTTCCGGCGGGTCCTGGTACGGCAGGGCGATGATCCACGCCTTGCCGTCGGGCTTGCCGTAGAACTTCACGCCCTCGCCCGCCTTCACGTAAGGGTCATAGCCCTCGCGGTAGCGCCACAGGGTTTCCTTGCCATCCACCACCGGCCAGCGCAGGCCGCGGGCCTTGTGGTACATGTCGAACGGCGCCAGATCGTGACCATGGCCGCGACCGAACGCGGCATATTCCTCGAACAGGCCCTTTTGGACGTAGAAGCCGAACGCCTTGCTCTCGTCGTTCTCGAAGCCCTGGTACTGGTCGGACAGCGGATAGCGGTCGATCTGGCCGTTGCGGAACAGGACCTCGTACATGGTCTTGCCCTTGACGTGCGGCGCCTTCTCGATCAGCTCGGCCGGCCACACTTCCTCGATCTTGAACCGCTTGGCGAACTCCATCAGCTGCCACAAATCCGAGCGGGCCTCGCCCGGCGCCTTGACCTGCTGCCGCCAGACCTGGGTGCGGCGCTCGGCGTTGCCATAGGCGCCTTCCTTTTCCATCCACATGGCGGTGGGCAGGATCAGGTCGCCGGACAGCGCGGTGACGGTGGGATAGGGATCGGACACCACCACGAACGCATCCGGGTTGCGATAGCCCGGATAGCCCTCTTCGTTCATGTTGGGGGCGGTCTGCATGTTGTTGTTGCACATCACCCAATAGGCATTGAGCTTGCCGTCCTTGAGCATGCGGTTCTGCAGCACGGCGTGATAGCCGACCTTGGGATTGATGGTGCCTTCGGGCACCTTCCACAGTTCCTCGGCGTGCTTGCGGTGGGCTTCGTTGGTCACCACCATGTCGGCCGGCAGGCGATGGGCGAAGGTGCCCACCTCGCGCGCGGTGCCGCAGGCCGACGGCTGGCCGGTCAGCGAGAACGGGCCGCAGCCGGGGCGCGAAATCTTGCCCACCAGCAGATGCACGTTGTAGATCATGTTGTTGACCCACGTGCCGCGCGTGTGCTGGTTGAAGCCCATGGTCCAGAACGAGATCAGGTTGACCTTGGGGTCGGCGTACAGCTTGGCCAGCGCGATCAGCTTGTCCTCGGCCACGCCCGACAGCTTCGACACCTTTTCCGCGGTGTAGTCGGCGACGAACGCCTTGAAGTCGTCGAAGGTAATGTTCTCGACCTTGTTGGGGTCGCCCTTGCCTTCGCCGTAGCCGTTGTTGCCGGCGTCCTTTTCCAGCGGATGGTTGGGGCGCAGGCCGAAGCCGATGTCGGTGACGCCCTTCTTGAAGTTCACCGCCTTGGCGACGAAGTCCTTGTCGTAGGCGTTGTTCTGAATGATGTAGTTGCAGATGAAGTTCAGGATCGCCAGATCGGTCTGGGGCGTGAACACCATGGGGATGTCGGCCAGATCGAACGACTTGTGCTCATAGGTGGACAGCACGGCCACCTTGGCGCCCTGGTGGGTCAGACGGCGGTCGGTGATGCGCGACCACAGGATCGGGTGCATCTCGGCCATGTTCGAGCCCCACAGCACGAAGGCGTCGGTCTGCTCGATGTCGTCGTAACAGCCCATGGGCTCGTCCATGCCGAACGTGCGCATGAAGCCGGTCACCGCCGAGGCCATGCAGTGGCGGGCGTTGGGATCAAGGTTGTTCGAGCGGAAGCCGGCCTTCATCAGCTTGGCGGCGGCATAGCCCTCCCAGATTGTCCACTGGCCCGAGCCGAACATGCCGATGCGGGTCAGCCCATCGGGCTTCTTCAGCTGTTCCTTCCACTTCTCGGCCATGATGTCGAAGGCCTGGTCCCACGAGATCGGCTCGAAATCGCCGTTCTTGTCGAACTTGCCGTTCTGCATGCGCAGCAGCGGCTTGGTCAGGCGGTCCTGGCCGTACATGATCTTGGAGAGGAAATAGCCCTTGATGCAGTTCAGGCCGCGGTTGACCGGCGCGTCGGGGTCGCCCTGGGTCGCCACCACGCGGCCGTCCTGAACGCCCACCAGCACGCCGCAGCCGGTGCCGCAGAACCGGCACACGCCCTTGTCCCAGCGGATTTTGCTGGGCTTGACGGTCTGCGCCGCCGCCGGCACGGCCATGCCGGCCGCCGCAGCGGTGGCGGCGACGGCCTGTGACTTGATGAAGTCGCGCCTGGTGAGGCTCATGGAACGGTCTCCCCTTCAAGCTCGGAATCGAAATGGTGGTAAGCCAGGGCGACCGAGAGCACGCCCTGGATACGGATGAATTGATCGATGGTCGCGCCCGCCCAGGTGCCCCCGGCATCCTCGACGGTCAGCACCAGCTTGCCTTCGTCGCTGACGATGTGAACCTCGACCCCCGGCAGGTTTTCCAGCGCCTCGGCGACGGCGTGGCGCAGGTCGGGGCGGGCATGCACCAGCACGCCGCAGACGTTCTCGACGTGGACATGCGGCCGTTCGCGCTCGGCCTTGACGAAAGTGTTCACGCGCATGCCTGTTCCTCCGATGGCGACGCGGCCGGCACCAGCGACAGCGCGCCGACCGGGCAGACGGAAAGACAATCGCCGCAGCCGGTGCAGGCCGAAGCGTCGATCACGGGCAAGGCGCGGCCACCCGGCAGCGGCCGCATACGCAGCGCGCGCGGCTCGCACGGGTCGGCACAGGTGCCGCACGCGACGCCACCCGCCGACAGACAAGCACCACCGACGGACGCCACCAGGGCGGCCGCCTGCGCTTGCGGAAGTGGGGAACGGTGGTTGCGGAACCCGCTCAGAAAGGCGCGGCGGGAAAGTGTCCCCGGCATGGCTTGGCCTCGTGGAACGGCCCGTCCGACTATTCGGAGGTACCGTCAGGCAAAGACTGCGCTCAGCTGGGTGGGGCTCACTTGATTTTGGTCAACAAGACCACAGAAAGACAGTGGCTATCCGACTACAATACTCGGCTATTGCAGGGCGAGGCACAATCGGAACAGCCGTGCAGGCCCCAGAACGGCACCGGCGCCACCGGCCGGTCGGAACGGGCGATCACCTTGAAACCGCCCTCGGGCGTCGCCACGGCCAGTTTCGGCCACAGCAGCGGATGCAGGGTCTGTTCGTCCAGCCGCACCGTGCCCTGGGGCTGCACCACTTCGCGCCCGCGCGCCGCCTCGCGCACCAGCACCGGGTGGGGCTCGACGTCGTTGAGGAAGGCCACCGCCGCCGCGAACAGGTGAACCTGCCCCCACAAGGCCTCGGCCTGGGCGTTGGGCGGCAGGTCGCCCCCCATGCGGCGGCGCACCGCCGCCAGGAAGCGGTCGTTGCCCAACGTCCGCCAGCCGGCGAAATAGGGCTGGCAGGCCACATGCCCCGCCGCCACGACGGCACCGGCGGCACGCAAATCCAGCTCGCTCATGGTCGGGCTGAGGATGGGAATCTCCTGCGGGTCCAGCCGCTGCTGGGCATAGGCGCGCAGGAACTCGGCCAAGGCCTCGCCCTCCAGGGTGCAGAACACCACGTCCACCCGCTCGCGCCGCAGCCGGGCCAGCCAACCCAAGCGGCTGCCCGCGTCGGCCTCGCCCACAACCTCGGCGCCCATGCGCCCCAATGCCCAGCGCGCGACCCTGGCAAGGCCACGCGCATAGGCCCCCTCGCCCGGCACCAACAGAAACCGCCGTCCCACTTCGCTGGCCAAATAGGGCAGCGCCTGAGTCAGGCTTTGGTGGGGCGTCGGCCCGAAATGCAGGATGCCGCCGGAACATTCCCCGCCTTCATAGCCCTGGGGGTCCCACAGCACGCCATCCACGGTGTCGAGCCAGGCCCCGATCTCGGCGCGGGACTGGTCGGGACAGGGGGCGAAGATGGCCGCCGGCCGGCCCTCGCCGCTGCTGAACTGGCGGACCAGAGCTTCCAGGCGGCGCGGGTCCGAGCGCCAATCCTCGACCTGCAGCGCCACCGCGCGGGCGCCGCCCAGACCAAGGCGGTTCACTTCGTCCACCGCCGCCAGCGCGGCCCCCTGCAGCATGCGGCCCTGCATCGCCCGCTCGCCGGTCAGCGGCAGCAGCAGGGCGATGCGGGCGGGCGCCCGGGTGAAGGCGCGCGCCAACGCACCGGCCGGCGTCAGGCCGGCCCAGGCGGCACCCATGGTGGCAAGGAAATCTCGGCGATCCATGCCCAACCCTAGCCGCAGCCGGGGGGCAGGGTTCAATCCGGCCTAAGTGTGGTACAGCACCCCTTCCGCCAGCATCCGTTCGAACTGGTCGGATGGCACGGGCTTGGAATAGTAATAGCCCTGAACGGTGTCGCAGCCGTTTTCGCGCAGGAAGGCGATGTGGTTTTCGATCTCGGCGCCCTCGGCCACCACTTCCAGGTTCAGGCCGCGCGACAGGCCGATGATGGCGCGGGCGATCTCGGCGGTCTTGGCGTTGCTGTCCACGTCGGCGATGAAGGCGCGGTCGATCTTCAGCGTGGTGATGGGAAACCGGCCCAGATAGGACAGCGACGAATAGCCGGTGCCGAAATCGTCGATGGACAGGCCCAGGCCCAGCTCGCGCAGCGCCGTCATCTTGCGCACGGCGGCCTCGACGTCGTTCATCAACATGCTCTCGGTGATTTCCAGCTCGAGCCAGCGCGGGTCAAGGCCGGTTTCGTCGAGAATGCCCACCACCGTGTCGATCAGCATGCGCGAGCGGAACTGGCGGGCCGAGACGTTGACCGACACCTTGACCGGGCTGAAGCCCCGATCCTGCCACCCTTTGGTCTGGGTACAGGCACGGCGCATGACCCAGGCGCCCAGAGGTTCGATCAGACCGGTTTCCTCGGCGATGGGAATGAACTCGCCCGGCGAAATCACGCCGCGATCCGGGTCGTGCCACCGCACCAGCGCCTCGGACCCGACGATGCGGTTGTCGCCCGCCCGCACCTTGGGCTGGTAATAGACGGCGAATTCCTCGTTCGCCAGGGCGCGGCGCATGCGTGCCTCGAGGTCCAGGCGATGGCGGGCCTTGAGGTTCATGTCCGAGGAAAAGAATTGATAGCGGTCGCGCCCCGACACCTTGGCGTGATGCAGCGCGTTTTCCGCCTGCTTGATAAGCGCCCCGCCCGAACCGGCGTCCTGGGGATAGATGGCGATCCCGATCGAGAAGCTGACGACCACCTCCTGCCCGTCGATGGAAAATGGCTCGCGCACGCTACGCAGCACTTTCTCGGCGACGATGACGCTGTCGTCGGTGCCGGCGATGGCCATGACCAGGGCAAACTTGTCGCCGTCCAGCCGCACCGCCGTGTCGGTTTCGCGGATACAGTGGCGCAGGCGCCGGCCCGCCTCGATCAGCAGGCGGTCGCCCGCCCCGTGGCCCAGCGCGTCGTTGATCAGGGTGAAGCGATCCAGGCCCATCAGCAGCAAGGCCACCGATCCACCCGAACGATGGGCCTGCAGCACCGCCTGTTCCACGCGGTCCAGGAAGATGTCGCGATTGGGCAGGCCGGTCAGTTCGTCATGGCCGAAACGGGCGGCGGCGTCGCCCGAGGACGGCCGCAGCAAGCCCAGGTAATGCGAGGGAAAGTCGCCGTCGCCGTTGACGGCGCTGACGACCACCTCGAACGGACGGTTGACGCCGTCGGCGCAGCGCACCATGCCTTCCCAACGCCCGCCCTCGTTGGTGGCCAGGGCGCGTGCAAGTTGGGCATGCGCCATTTCGGCGTTTTCGTCGCCCGGTTCGGTCAATTCGGCGGCGGCATAGCCGGTCAACGTCGCGAAAGCCTTGTTGACGCGCTGGATGCGCCGCTCGCCGTCGGTCAGCACCACGGCGTCGCGGATGTTTTCAAGGATGGCGTCGAGTATGGCCTGCTGATTGTTCATTTGCCCCCCCATGGCCCGTCATTTATCGCCACGGGCCGGACCAAGCGCAAGCCCTTGCGATTAAGAGGCGTCTCACCCCCTTGAGAGCGGCGCCGCTCCGTGCCATGGTTTCAGCCATGAGCGACATCCTTTACGGCGCCGTCCCGCTGGACCGCGCCCACACCTTCCGCCGCGACGCCGAGGCCCTGGCCGATCTGCGCCGTTCCCCCGACAAGCTGGTGGTGCCCACCTGGCGCGAGATGTCGCTGGTGAACGGCGCCGCCCAATTGCCCGAACTGGCCCGCCAATCGGTGTTCCTGATGGCCGACCATGCGGGAAGCGCGGCGGCCGTGCTGGCCCACGGCACCCCGGCGGCCGAGCTGCTGGACATGGCGGGGGACGTGGTGTTTTTGGGGCTGAACGCGAACAAGGCGCCGGTCTTCGCCGCCGACCTGTCGAAATCGGACCCCGAAGCCGACGGCGACGGCCCCGCCCTGGGCCTGGGCGGTGCCTGGGTGGGGTTGCGGGCGGTCGGCGCGCTGCTGCCGGCGGGCGACGCCGCCTTGCTGGGCTATGCCCGCGCCATGATGATCTGGCACCGCCGCAGCCGGTTCTGCGGCTCGTGCGGCGCGCCCACCGAAGTGCGCGAGGGCGGCCACATGCGCCAGTGCCTGGATACCAGTTGCGGCGCCCAGCATTATCCGCGCACCGATCCGGCGGTGATCATGCGGGTGACCGACGGCGACAACGTGTTGCTGCACCGCCAGCGCCCATGGCCGGCGGGCCAGTGGTCGGTGCTGGCCGGCTTCGTCGAACCGGGCGAGACCTTCGAGGAAGCGGTGGCGCGCGAAGTGCGCGAGGAAACCGGCATCGAGGTGGCGGCGGTCGCCTATGCGGGCAGCCAGCCCTGGCCCTTCCCCGGTTCGGTCATGCTGGCCTTCACCGCCCGTGCGGTCGGCGGCACGCTGGCCCCCGATCCGCACGAGCTTGAGGACGCCCGCTGGTTCAGCCGCAGCGAAATCCTGACGGCGTTCGACGACCGCCACCGTGCCGAACGGACCGGCCTGTTCCTGCCGACGCCGGGGTCGATCTCGCGCCGTCTGATCGAGCAATGGCTGGGGCGGGCCTGAGCGCCCCTACCAGATGCGTTGACGCCAATAGTCTTCTCCACCGGCGGCGCTGTCGAAGCAGGCTCGCGCCTCCTCTTCGGGAAACCATCCGTCGCACCCGACCACGCGGGCCATGCCCTCCTCGCCGTCGGGTGCCTCACGCCGGTGGGTTCCGTGAAGCGAGTAGACGTGGCCGCAACGAGCCTCGACCACCGCGTAATGGCCGATGCAATCGGTTATCAGCCGATAGGTTTCCTTCGAGTCCACGACTTTTATGCCCATGACGTTAGCCCTCCCGTTTCGATGAGAGACGCACGGAGAGGCCGATTGTTCCGCACTTCCGGCCGGAACGCCGCCAATATCGACCCTTACGACGGCAGCGACACCACCTCGGCATGGCCGCCGATGGGTGACGGAAAGCGCCACGCCTCCCACGGTCCGGGACCATGGGCCAGCAGCGCCTCCATCTCCGTCAGATCCTTGAACGTGTCCACGGCCCGCCAGAAGCCTTCGTACCGAAAGGCGGCCAGCCGCCCGCGCTGTATCAGGCGCTGGAACGGTTCCAGCACCAGTTCGTCGCCGTCGGCCATGACTTCGAAGATACGGTGGTTCAACACGAAGAAGCCGCCATTGATCCACATGTCGGTTTCCTTGACGTCCAGGATACCGGCCACCGTGCCGTCGTCGGCCATGCGGGCCACGTGGAACGATTGGCTGGGTCTGACCGCAAGGAAGGTCGCCACCGCGTCGGCGGCGTGGTGGCGTTCGATCAGCCTGGGCAACGCGATGTCGCTGAGGCCATCCGAATAATTGGCGAGAAAAGTCTCGTCGCCGGCCAGATAGGGCGCCACCCGGCGCAGCCGCTCGCCAATGTTCGAGGTCAGGCCGGTATCGACGAAGGTGATGCGCCAGTCGCGGATGTCCTCGGCCAACAGCTCGACCCGGCGGCCGCCGTCGGACAGCACGAAATCATTGGACAAGGCCTCGTTGTAGCTCAGGAAATACTCCTTGATAGCCTCGCCGCGATGGCCCAGGCAAAGGATGAAATCCTTGTGCCCCCAATGGGCGTACCAGCGCATCACATGCCAGATCAGCGGCCGGTTGCGCAGCATGGCCATGGGTTTCGGCTGGGTCTGCGAATAGTCGCGCATGCGCATGCCCAGTCCGCCGCAGAACAGGACAACCTTCATGGCAAGCCTCCGGTCACGGGAAAATGGCGACGTCGGGAATGGGCACGACGAACTGGCCGCCCCAATCGCGGATATAGGCGTGCCCGGCCATGATCTCGTGCTTGAGGTTCCACGGCAGGATCAGCAGGTAGTCGGGCCGGGTCTCGCGGATACGCTCGGGCGGATGGATGGGGATGTGGGTGCCCGGCGTGAACTTGCCGTGCTTGTAGGGATTGCGGTCCACCGCATAGTCGATGAAGTCGGTGCGGATGCCGCAGAAATTCAGCAAGGTGTTGCCCTTGCCCGGCGCGCCATAGGCGACGATGGACTTGCCGTACCATTTGGCCCGGATCAGGAAATCCACCAAATTCCATTTGGCCTGTTTCACCTGGTCGGCGAAGCGCGAGAACCCCGCCAGCCGATCCAGCCCGGCTTCCGCCTCGGCGCGCAGGATGTCGTCCACCCGACCCGTCACCGGCCGCGCGGCGGTGTGCGGGCATAGGTAAAGCCGCAGCGAACCGCCATGGGTCCAGATTTCCTCGACGTCGAAGACCTTGAGGCCGTGGGCGGCGAAGATGCGCCGCGCGGCGCCAAGCGAGAAGTACGAGAAATGCTCGTGATAGATGGTGTCGTACTGGTTCTCGCCGATCAGCTTGGCCAGGTGGGGAAACTCGACGGTGGCGACACCGTTGGGCTTGAGCAACATGGCGATGCCGGCAACGAAATCGTTGAGATCAGGCACCTGGGCCAGCACGTTGTTGGCGATCACCAGATCGGCCGGCTTCATGCGCCCGGCGCACGCCTTGGAAAAGAACTCCACCAGGGTCGGCACGCCGCGCGCCACGGCTGCCTGGGCGACGTTGGCCGCAGGTTCCACCCCCAGCACCGGCACGCCGTGGCGAGCGAAATGCTGCAGCAGATAGCCGTCATTCGAGGCCACCTCGACCACATGGCTGTGCGGCCCCAAGGCCAAGTGGCCCACCATGGCGTCGACGAAGTGGCGGGCATGGTCCAGATAAGCGTCCGAGTAGGACGAGAAATAGGCGTATTCACGGAAGATATGCTCGGGCGCGACGTATTCTTCCAACTGCATCAACAGGCAGTCCTGGCACACCCTGACCTTCAGCGGATAGAACGCCTCCATGGCATTCAGGCGCTCGGGCGGCAGGAAACTCTCGCACAAAGGCGACATTCCCAGGTCCACCACCTCGGCCAGCGCCCCCCCGCAGAAGCGGCATGCGCAGGCCCCGCCGCCCGCCGGGGCACAGGGTTCGGCGCGTTCGGAATCCTTCACGGCGATCCGTCCTTTCACCTGGAGGTCCTGCCCCCTGGTCCAGAGCCATATCGCCCACCGATTTGGGGGCGGACGGACGCCCAGGGATAGCGGACATTCGGCGATGACCCGGATGGAAACGGCACTCTCCGGAAAGCCGATCGGGCTATCCCGCAGATCGATTTCGCCGCCGCCCCCCATGGCCTAAGTCTGGGGGGCCAGCAATCGGTGCGGAGGACGCCCATGCATGTCGCCATAGTCGGCAGTGGCTATGTCGGTCTGGTCACCGGTGCCTGTCTGTCCGCCATCGGCCATTCGGTGGCCTTGGTCGACACCGACCCCGTGCGGGTGGATTGCCTGACCCGAGGACTGTCGCCCATTCACGAAGACGGCCTGGAGGCGCTGATCCGCGACGGCCTGGCCAACGGCCGCCTGGGCGCCACCACCAGCCTGCCCGCCGCCATGGACGCGGCCCAGGTGATCATGGTGGCGGTCGGTACGCCCAACGTGGAAGGCCGCGTCGACCTGTCGGCGGTGGAAACCGCCTGCCACCAAATCGGTGCGGCGCTACGCCACCGCCGCGACCGGCCGCTGGTGGCGGTGAAAAGCACGGTCATCCCCGGCACCACCGCCACGCTGGTGCGCCAAACGCTCGAGGACGCCAGCGGCGGCCGGGCCGGGCGCGATTTCCGGCTGGCCATGAACCCGGAATTCCTGAGCCAGGGCAGCGCGGTGGCGGATTTCCTGCACCCCGACCGCATCGTCATCGGTGAATGGGACACCGCGTCGGGCGAAATCCTGGCCGAACTGTACCGGCCGCTGGCGGCACCCATGCTGCGCATGGGCGTGACCGAGGCGGAGATGGTCAAATACGCCGCCAACGCGCTGCAGGCCTTGCTGATCAGTTATGCCAACCAGATCGCCGCCCTGTGCGAGGCGACGCCCGGCACCGACCTTGGCCGCATCATGGCGGCGGTGCAGATGGACCGCATGCTGGACGGCCCCCAGGGCGCCCGCGCCGGCGCCACCCGGTTCCTGCAGGCCGGCATCGGCTTTGGCGGTTCGTGTTTCCCCAAGGATTTGCAGGCGCTGACCATCTATGCCCACCGGCTGGGCGTGCCGGCGCCACTGATCGCCGCCATCAGCGCCATCAACGCCATCCGTCCGGCCCAGGTGCTGAACCTGCTGGCGACGCGGCTGGGCGGACTGTTCGAGCGTCGCGTGACCGTGCTGGGGCTGGCCTTCAAGCCCGGCACCGACG
>DATGXU010000562.1:0-4089 GCA_035298685.1 Magnetospirillum sp.
AGCAGGCTCGCATTAACGTCTGCCCGCCGCGCCACCTCGGCCACCACCGCCCCCGGCGCGAACGCCGCACCGACCAGCGCCGCCTTCTCCTCCGCCAACCAAATCCGCCGCCGCACCGGACCCGTCAGAACGTGAACCTGCCCCATCGCCTCGTCCCTGGCATCGGTGCAAACCACAGTGCTTGCACCATCGCCAAGGTTGGCCGCGTCAAACGGGGCCGGCAAGGCCAGCTTCAGCGGCCTTCACCGGACGGATACACCGAATCCAGGCTAGGCAACACACATAGAATTATGTATGTGGCGGAATGCTGCGATTCTGGTGACGTTACGCGGAGACAAACATTACACAATCGAAACGCTCGTCTCCGTATGTTGGCGCGCGCGGTGGCGTTCTATTTCGCCGGCTTCGCCCACCGACTCGCCGGATATCGAAATCCAGGCTTCCCAGTCGGTGCCTCAATAGCGTCAGCAACTGTCTTCGGCTTCCTCCCCAAGCCCGCATCCTTAGCCAACTGCGACCGCTTGGCGGCATAATCGGGTGCTACCATCGGGTAATCGGCACCCAGCCCCCACCGCGCCCGGTATTCTTCGGGACTCAGATCGTGCGCGGTTTGCAGATGGCGCTTGAGCGTGCGTTGCTCCGCTCTGCATTCCAGGCAGATTATGGCATCAGGTCGAACGGATTTCTTCACCGCCACGGCCGGCGATAGCTCGGGCGCCGTCTCTACGGGGGCGCTCGCGCGCTCCAAAGCGATGGCAACGCTGGAAATGAGGGAAGGGATTTCCGACACCGGCAAGGGATTGGCTTGCAGGTAGGCGGTCACGATCTTGGAGGCGAGTTTGATGGGCATGGAGAGCCTAACGTGGGATGGCGTTGAAAACCGCGCCAACGCCAAGGAATCCGAGGGTTTCGGCCACGCGCTCAAAAATTAGGCACGCGAACCGTTTTTTTATATGCCTGGATAATCAGGTAGACGGGCGTGCCGAAGGTCACCGCGTTCGCGGCGATACTTAGCACCTCAGATATGGCATGGAACCAATCCATTCCCAATCCGCCCGAAAAAGACTGATCCGGTAGCTTAACCTTGGGGCGCGGTCGCGTCTAGGATGGGCTTGAATATCTTGGGGGAGCCGCCTGAGCCTGATTAGCCCCTAACCCACCCTCGGCGGCCTCGGCGCCACCACACCCACGGTGCACCGCCGGCTACCGCATGACGTGCACCTAAACCGCAACCGCAGCCAAAGCGTCTCTGGCGGCCTGTGGATGGCCTGCGGCGATACCTCTGCACAATGTCCGCACCTGACGCAAACCACCTCCAGCGCGCGCCCACGCTGCGCCAACTGGCCTAATGTGCTCGCGTCCGGGTCATTCCGCCTCATAGCCCCGCCTACGCCGTCAACTCCACCACCAACCGACGCGCAGCGCTGTCGGTTAGATCAGGTTCGACGGCCAACACCGAACGAACCGCGCGTTCCATCTGGCCTAGCTGGTCGAGTCCATCTTGGCGCGCTTGGGCGATGGCGCGGGTGATGATGCGAAACAGAGAAGTGTTCTCAGCGTTCATGCTGCCTCCTGTGTGGGGCAGGATATGGGGAACGAAGGCGGAACAGCAAGAGCCAAATTGATTTTCGTGGCCGGGTGCCAGTGGATGCCAATCCCGGTCGCCGCATACGTTTGCCATAGCTTGCCAATGCAACTACGGGGCGCGAGAATGGGGCGTCATTCTGGTGGTGGGGGCGGATATGAATTTTTGGAGGACGCTGGCGGCTCTTGCCGTTGCTGGTACGATGGGGGCGTGTGCTAATCCTCACACTCCGCTAGCCCCAGAAATCACATCTCTAGATTATCCAAAAGTTGGAGAAATAGTTTCTCGCGAAGTGGGGGAGACACTTATTGATCAGTACACAAAGTACGCTTTTGAGGTTGCTGTTCCTGTACGACAGATGAGATGCGATTGGCCCACAGCGGCAGGATACTTATCTTACCGGGGTGATTTAATCGCATCTGTGGACCGGAGTGGAACCAAACGCTACTGCGGCGAGTTCGTGCAGGTCCTAGACGGCGGAAATCGCATTAACGTACTCGGGTATGAGTGCTTTATGCCTGGGCAATTGTCTTCGTGCTGGGGAATGAGCGCAAGCGACTTCAGAATCGAAAAAGTGTCGCGCACACACCCCGACAATTTTCAAAGACAACTAATTTACACTGGGAAAAGTGGTAAAAACATTTATGTAAGCTATAGAGAGTTTAAGAATGATCTTGCGCGCCCTGCATTCACTCAAGACTTAACCTTTGACCTCGCGGATGGAAATGTTATTGGGTTCAAAGGGGCGCGCATAGAGATTGTAGAAGCTAAGAATACAAGCATTAGCTATAGACTTATTGAGAAGTTTCAGAAGTGATGGAGTGGTGCGGTAGGGTGCACTTAAAGCCCTACCGCACATATCCTCACACCCTATTCAACATCCCACCACCGCGCATCTGACGCTGTAGCTCGCTTACGACTGTCGCCCGAACCTGGGCATCCACTGCGCGCGCAATCCGCTGGGCTTGGCGTTCGTCCATCTCGGAGTCGCCTGAAGAGGCTGAGCCCTCGACGCTGACGGAAATTTCGGTGTGGATGACTGGCGCTGAACCACCCGCTCCACCCGCTACCATCACGCCCAGCGAGCCATCCGGCCCACGACGCAGGGGCATAACTGCCTCGGGACCAGCCTCGCCAAGCTCTCCAAGCTGTGTGCCCTTGGCGAATTTGAACAGCGTGGGCGTGTTGTAGATGCCGTTAACGAATGCCGAGCCCTTGGCGAAGCGAGCGATGCCGTTGTCGTTGAAGGCGTTACCGAGCTTGTTCATAAGCGGCTCGACGGTGACGGCCGGCTTGCTGGTCCATACGGTCGTGTCAGGGGTGTTCACCGGGTTCGCGCCGCCCATTGCGGAACCGAGGAGACTGGTAAGCGCCGATCCAGCCCACCCCATGAACGGGGCCACTACCGATTGCCGCACCTGAATCTTGAGCATGTCAGCGATGACGCTCCGGGTGAAGTCACTGAACTGCATCTTCCCGGTCATGGCAAAGTTAGTGATTGCATCCGTCATGTTGTCGGCCGCGCTTGTAAATGCCCGCTCACTCGCGCTGGCTACGTCCATAACGCTACGCTTATAGCGGATCATGCCGCGCTCAATGCCGTCAGCAAACTTCGTTGAGGAGTCCAGGCGGCGAAGCTCGATGTCTTGCATGTAGGCTTCGATCTCGCTGCCTGGGGCACCCATGCCGCGCATTGTGTCAGCAACCTGGGGAGCGTCTTTTAGGGATTGCTGCCACTGGAGCGATGGGCTTGCAGATATGGCTTGCTGTCTGAACGCTGAGGCGGTCTTCAGCGCCCCGAGCTTGTCCACCAGTTGGTCATAGGCTCCGATCTCAGACATGATCGAGGCCACGTTATCGTTGCTAGCCTTGGCGAGCGCATCACGAGCGAATCGTGATTTCTCAATGGCGTCCGTCGCATGCTGCTGGGCTGACGTGCCTGATAGCTCGACATCGAACATGCGCGAGGTGGCTTCGTATTCATCCAACTTGCTGCGGGTGGAATCTTGGATGGCGGATAGGGATTTAGCGGATAGCGATGAGAGATTGGCGCGGGCCAGTGCCTCCCGCTGTAAGCCGCTAAGGCCCTGTTCGCGGGCCTGATTTTCTGCGTCATAGGCAACGCGCATGCGATCGCGATCTTGCCATGGGGCGTTGGTTACGCGCCATTCGTTCGCCGCGCTGCGCTGCGCGTCGGTGATGAGTTTGGCGCGAGGATCAACCGCCTGTCGCAACTGATCTTGAAGCCCCGCCTGTGCCTGCCTAAGAGCGGCCAATTCCTGGGGATCTGTCGTCAGTGACTGGGCACGTTTGACTCGGGTCAGTGCGTCGGACAGCTTCTCAGCCTCGCCGCGCCATCCTCGATGGGACTGTCAGGAATTCCGTGTACGGGCGGGCGGTTGATCATCGCATCATGGCCTGAGTAAAACGCTCGCCGAATTGGATGGCGCACTGGGCCTTGGCCATGTTCCATTCCCGTGCGGGCATGGTCCATTCTTTTTCGG
>DATGXU010000563.1:0-5469 GCA_035298685.1 Magnetospirillum sp.
ATGCGTTCCATCTGCTTGGACAGCTGGCTGTTCTTGAACTGCAACTCCTCGACTCGGCCGGTGAGCTGCCGCAGCATTTCCTCGAGCTGGTCCACGCGCTCGTCCAGGCGGGTGGCCATGGCCGGCGACAGGGTGCTGTCACTGCTGACGGGGGGGCGCCCGCCCAGGGCCGGCGAGGTGATCACGGTGGACCCGCCGCCACGCGCCGCCTGGGCCTGCATGACCTGCAGATCGCGTTCCAGGCGATCGATGCGGTCATAGATGCCGCGGCTGTCGTATTGGGCGTGCGCGACGCCGGCACCAAGCGAAAGCAGCAGGCTAAGCGCGGGGATGAGGACGATGCGACGCACGGGAACCTCGTTTGTTTTGGCGGGCGGGTTCGCAGTCATAACGCTGCAAGAGGGCAAAAATAAGACGCCCGCCGATCCGACAGCCCTAAGACCATCGGAAGGGCGGGCGCCTCATCACGTCCGTGAACGCTTCAGCAGATTACTTGCTGAGGACGGTCACGCCACGGCGGTTCTGCGACCAGGCGGCCTCGTTCGTGCCGAGAGCAACCGGACGCTCCTTGCCGTAGGAGATGGTCTTGACGCGGGAAGCCGGCAGGCCACCAGCGACCAGGTATTCCTTGACCGAGTTGGCACGACGCTCGCCGAGGGCGAGGTTGTACTCACGAGTGCCGCGCTCGTCGGCGTGGCCTTCGATGGTCAGGTTGTAGGTCGGGTACTTCTTCAGCCAGGCAGCCTGCTTGTCCAGGGTCGCCTTGGCATCGGCACGCAGAGCGTACTTGTCCAGGTCGAAGAAGACGCGATCGCCGACATTGGCGATGAAGTCCTGCTCGGAACCCGGGACGATGCCGACGGTCTTGTTCTGGGGCGGCGGGTTAACGACGGTGTTGGTGCCACCCTTTTCCTCGGGGGCCGACTCACAGGCGGCCAGCAGGGCGGCAGCAGCGAAAATGCTCAGGAAACGCAGCTTCATATTTGAGGACTCCCCCTCAATGGAACGCCGTAGGGAATGCAGATTGGACCTTTGGAGACGCCGCGCCGCCCCATAAGGAGGCGGCACGCCCTTCGTCGGACAACGACATATAGGACCCGTTGTCGTCGGAAAAAATCTCAATCGGCGCGGACTATACTAACATAGTTTTAGGGAATCAAGGGGGACCAAGCGGGGTCGGAACCGTCGAGCGGAGTAACGACCTGCCTTTCATTGAAACCGGTCAGGTCGATCGTGTAGAGCTTGGCGGTACCGCCGCGGCCACGCTCGTCCGAGGGGGTTTCCTTCCAGAACGACAGCACGCGGCCATTGGGCGCCCAGGTCGGGCCTTCGACCAGGTAGCCCTGGGCCAGCAGACGCTCGCCCGAACCGTCGGGGCGCATGACGCCGATATAGAATTCGCTGCCCTTCTGCTTGGTGAAGGCGATCAGGTCACCGCGCGGCGACCACACCGGCGTGGTGTAGCGGCCGTCGCCGAAGCTGATGCGCTGCACGTTGCCGCCATCGGAACCCATGGTGTAGAGCTGCGGCTGGCCGCCGCGATCCGAGTTGAAGACCACGTGGGCGCCGTCCGGCGACATGCTGGGCGAGGTGTCGATGGCCGGATGATTGGTCAGCCGCCGCTTCTGGCGGGTCATCAGGTTCATCTCGTAGATTTCGGTGTTGCCGTCCTGCGCCAGGCTCATGATCACCTTGTTGCCGTCGGGCGAGAAGCGCGGCGCGAAGGTCATGCCCGGAAAGTCGCCCAGCAATTCGCGGCGGGCGGTATCGATCTGCAGGATGTAGACGCGCGGCGTGCCCCGGAAATAGGACATGTAGGTGATTTCGCGCGCGGTCGGCGAGAAGCGCGGGGTCAGCACCAGCTCGTCGCCCGAGGTCAGGAAGCGATGGTTTTCACCGTCCTGGTCCATGATGGCCAGACGCTTCTTGCGGTCGATCTTGGGGCCCGATTCCGAGATATAGACGATCTGGGTGTCGAAATAGCCGTCTTCACCGGTGATGCGCTTGTAGATCGCGTCCGAGATCAGGTGGGCGACCCGGCGCCAGCCCTGGGGCGTGGCGGTATAGGCCTGACCGGCCATCTGCTGCTCGTTGAACACGTCCCACAGACGGAATTCCACGCGCATGCGCCCATCGGCGCCGATCTCGGCCTTGCCGCTGACCAAGGCCTCGGCATTGATCTGCTTCCAGTCGGGGAAGCGCGGACCGGCCTGCAGGGCGGCGGCGGACTGGATGTAGGCGCGCGGGTCGATGGGCTTGAACAGGCCCGAACGCTCCAGGTCGGCGGCCACCACCTTGGCGATGTCCTTGCCCACCTGGGATTCCTGCGGGGTGTTGCCGAACATGTCGGGAATTGCGATCGGCAGCGGCCGCATCGTGCCCTGGTTCAGGGTGATGGTGACTTCTGCGGAAGCCGGCCCGGCGGCCAGCATGCCCACCAGGGCAACGGCCAGGGCAGAGGCCGCAAGGCGAAGGCGCGTGAGCATGGTCATCGTCCTAGGTCTCGGGTGAAATGAAACAAAAGCCAATGGGCGGATCATCGTCAGCGACCTCCGACCATCAGCTTGGGATCGAACACGATTGTAAAGTCCTTGAACTGGTCGGCCTTGTCGCGCGGAATCGGCAGCGGACTGGCCAGGCGCACGGCGCGGGTGGCGGAATCGGCGGCGGCCTGCCAGAACGAATCCGCCATCAGCGTCCGGTTGACGATCTGCACGGAGGTCACGGTGCCGTCGGGCATCACGTTGATGCGCACGCTGACCACCAGCTTTTCCGCCTCTTTGCCGCCGGCCTGAATATTCCAGTACTTCTGCACGTGCGCGCGAATGCGGTCCATCTCGGTCATCGAGATGGGTTCATTCGGGTTGTGCATGTCCGAGCCCTTCACGCTTTGCGGCGTGGTCTTGGTGCCCTGGTCGGTAGACGGCGTGTTGGGCTTGGCCTTGTCGGCCGCCTTCAGCAGATCGTCCAGCGGGTTGGTGGGCGCCGGCTTCTTCTTGTCGATGGACTTCAGAAGCTGGTCCAGCTCGCTCTGGGTGTTCTGCGGCTTCGGCGGCGGCTTCAAGTCGTTCAGCATCTTCTGCGTGTCCGGCTTGGGCTCGGGCTTGGGCTCGGGTTTCGGCTCGGGCTTGGGTTCCGGCTTGGCCTCGGGCTTGGGCATGGGCGGCGCAGGCGTCGGCTCCACCGGCTTCGGCGGCGGCGGTGGTGGTGGCGGCGGGGCCGGCTTGGGGTCGGGCTTCGGCGGCTCGGGCTTGGGCTGTTCCGCCTTGGGCGGTTCGGGCTTGGCCGGCTCGGGCTGCGGCGCTTCCGCCTGCTTGGGCGGCGGGTTGGTCTTGGCGCCGATGGGCACCAGATCCACCACGAAAGGCGCCTCAATCTCCGGCGGCTTGCTCCAGAACGACGGCAACCCGAAGATCGCCAGCAGCGCCAGCGTCAGGTGCAATACGCCCGAGAAGATCAGACTTTCGCGCCTCAATTCCATGGGAATGCCCCTAGCGAGCCCCCTTCTTTGCCGGCTTGCCGCCGGCGTCGCCCTGACGCATTTCGGTGACCAGCGCCACCTTGGTGAAGCCGGCGCCCCCCAAAGTGCCCATCACCTCCATGACCTTGCCGTAGTCGATGGACTTGTCGCCGCGGATGAAGATGCGGGTGTCGGGCTTCTGGGCGGTGATCGCCTGCAGCTTGGGCACCAGTTCCTCCATGGAAACCTTGGTTTCCTGAATCCACACGTCGCCGTGGGCATCCACCGAAACCGACAGCGGCTGGTCGTCGCCCTTGACGGGGGCGGCGTCGGTCTTGGGCAGATCCACCTGAACGCCAGCGGTCAGCAGCGGCGCGGTGACCATGAAGATCACCAGCAGCACCAGCATGACGTCGACCATGGGGGTGACGTTGATGTCCGACACCGCGCGGTGGCGTTGCCGCCCACCTCTTTTCGGGCCGATGGCGGCTCCCATCAGACCTTCTCCTCCAGCTGGCGCGACAGGATGGCGCCGAATTCACCCGAGAAGTTCTCCAGGCGCTTGGAATAGCGGTCCAGATCGTTGGAGATCTTGTTGTAGGCGATCACCGCCGGAATGGCGGCCACCAGGCCCAGGGCGGTGGCGAACAACGCTTCCGAGATGCCGGGGGCGACGACGGCCAGGCTGGTGTTCTTGGTGGCGGCGATGGACTGGAACGAGTTCATGATGCCCCAGACGGTGCCGAACAGGCCGATGAACGGCGCCGTCGAGCCGGTCGAGGCCAGCACGCCCAGGTTCCGCTCGAGGATGTCCATCTCGCGGCCCAGGGTGACATGCATGACGCGGTCGATGCGTTGCGGCAGGCTGACGCGGGCGGTTTCGCGATCGGCCAGGCCCTTGGCGGCCGAACGGCGCCATTCGCGCATGGCGGCGACGAAGATGGCGCTCATGGGGTCGAGCGGGCGCGAGCCGATGCGGTCATACAGTTCTTCCAGCGAGCCGCCCGACCAGAACGATTCCTCGAAATGCTCGGCGCGCTGCCACAGCGAACGCAGCCGCATCAGCTTGTCGAAGATGATGGCCCAGCACCAGAACGAGGCCCCCAGCAGCGCCACCATCACGCACTTGACGATGATGTCGGCCCGCATGAACAGGGCCCACATGGACAAGTCGTGCTCGGCGGCTACCGAGCCGGCCAGTTGAACCGTCTGAACAGGATCCATGTCACTATCGCCTTTCGCTTACCAAAGCCTGTAACGAGTTCTTCAATTCCGCCGGAATGCGTGCCGGCTTGCCGTCCAATCCGATAAAGGCCAGCTTCACGTCGAGACGCACCAATTCGGCGCCGTCGTCAAGTCTGCGGATGACCTGATGGACATCCCACGTGGCTCCCCCGACCGGCGCCGGGGTGGTTTCCACCTGCAGCAGATCGTCCAGCCGGGCGGGCCTGAGGAAGTCGATATCCATGTGCCGAACGGCAAAGGCATAGCCCTGCCCCGCCAGTTGCGACTGCACCACGCCCGCCGCGCGCACCATCTCGGAGCGCGCCCGTTCGGCGAATTTCAGATAATTGGAATGATAGACGATGCCGCCGGCATCGGTGTCTTCCCAATAAATGCGGACCGGATGAAGGAGAGCGGTCATTCGCCGTCCTCCTCGCGCGCCAGCAGGTCAAGCTGTACCAGCACCTCGCGCGGCGGGTTCAGCCCGATATGCTTGAACCCGGCCGCCGACAGCATGCGGCCGCGCGGCGTGCGCTGGATCAGCCCCTGCTGCAGCAGATAGGGCTCGATCACCTCTTCCAGGGTGTCGCGGCTTTCCGACAGGGCGGCGGCCAGGGTGTCGACGCCCACCGGGCCGCCGCCGTAATTCTCGGCGATGCAGGCCAGATAGCGGCGGTCCATGGCGTCCAGACCGATCTGGTCGACCTCCAGCCGGGTCAGCGCCGCGTCGGCGATGGCGCGGTCCACCGGGCTCTTGCCGGCGACGGCGGCGAAATCGCGCACCC
>DATGXU010000564.1:0-2991 GCA_035298685.1 Magnetospirillum sp.
CAGCGCCCGCAATTCCCGCATGCGGGGCGATGGCGGGTGCCACGGCTCCGGCGTCTGGCTGCGGCAGAAGCGGGCAATCACCCCGGCGTCAACCTTGTCGGTCTTGGTGCGCACCATCTCGCTCTGGCCGAACGCCTTGATCCGCAACGGGTTGACGACACTGACCGTGATGCTTCGCTCGTGCAGGAACAGCGCCAGGTCGTCGCCGAGCCCGCCGGTAGCTTCCATGCATGCATGGAGGCTACCGGCATCAGTGCCCAGCCACGCGACAAGCGCCGCGAAGCCACTGTCGTCGTTGTCGAAAACCATGTGCCGCTTACCTGCGCCCGCCAGCAGCACGGCGTCGAACTTGCGCTTGGCGATGTCGATCCCGAGAAAACCCTGCATGTCCCCCTCCCAGCCAATCCAAGGCAGGCCGCACGTGCGACCATCCTTGTGCATCCAGGCTCACCGGGGAAAGGGGCCTCCGATACCGTCCGGTCTCAGGTACGGCGCGGCGAAGGGGGCCTGATCTCAGGCACGCACTCCAAGGAGATAGGGCGCTACAGGCTCACCCTTCGCAAGCCTCGCGCAGCTTACCGCCGACGCTGGGTGAGACATACAAGGGCGCCGGTGATCGGTTTCGATCACCGGGATATGGACAGGAACTCGCGCGTCACCGCCACCGCTTCGGCCAGGCCGACCTTGCGCACCTCGACCCCGCCGGGGAAGGCGCCGAACAGGCGCGTCGGCATCATCGGGTCCAGCAGCACGAAGATGCCGTGGTCGCCGGCCCGGCGCACCAGCCGGCCGAACGCCTGTTTCAGGCGCAGGCGGGTGATCATGTCGTCATAGGCCTTGCCGCCGAACGCCGCCTTGCGGGCACGGTGCAGGATGTCGGGGCGCGGCCACGGTACGCGGTCGAACACGA
The DNA here is from genome assembly GCA_035298685.1 of Magnetospirillum sp. GTDB lineage: Bacteria > Pseudomonadota > Alphaproteobacteria > Rhodospirillales > Magnetospirillaceae > Magnetospirillum. Next base: position 911 of record DATGXU010000564.1, read on the forward strand.
TCAGGCGCAGGGATTGCCCCGGCACGTCGACGCCGTCGCGCACCGCGTCGGTGCCCAGCAGGCAGGAATCTTCCTCGGCGCGGAAGATGTCCACCAGGGTGCTGGTGTCCAGATTGTCCACGTGCTGCGCCAACAGCGGCAGCCCGGCGTCGTCCAGCGGCCCGCTGACCCGCTTGTACACCGCCTTCAGGCGCGAGATGGCGGTGAACAGCCCCAGACTGCCGCCGCCCGCCGCCAGGAACAGCTCGCGATAGGCGGCGGCCACCTGATCCATGTCGTCCTTGCGCACGTCGGTGACCACCATCACCCGGGTCTGGGCGGGATAGTCGAACGGCGACGGCACCGCCGCCCGCAGCGCCGGAACCGGCAGATGGATGGCGCCGGTACGGCGCTCGGCGGCGCTCCAGTCGCCGTCGCCGCCGGCACCGTCGCGTAACGTGGCCGAGGTCACCAGCACGCCGTGGGCGGGTTCGACCACCGCCTTGGCGAAAGGCACGGTGGGATCGACCCAGTGGCGGTGCATGCCCACGTCGATGTCGCGGCCGTCGATGCGGTCCACCGAGAACCAGTCCACGTACTGGCCGGTGCGGGCGGTGCCCTCGCACAATTCCTCGAGCATGGATTTCCAGCCCGCCACCGGCATCAGCACGCGCCGTTCGATGGATCGGGTCAGGCCCTCGATGCGGGCGCGGGTGGCGGTGTCCAGTTCGGCCGCTTCGTCGTCCAGCTTCTTTTCCAGGCTGCGCGCCAGCCGCATCAACGGCGCGCCGATGCGGCCCAGCGCCTCGGCCAGTTGGGCGGCGGCCTCGGGCACGCCCTCGACCGGCGGCTGGCAATCGGTTTCCAGGCTGTAAGGCGAGGACTCGCCGCCCTGGGCGCGGGCGTAGACCTGCTGGCGCACCAGGCTCAGGAACTCTTCGGTGGGGGTGCCGGGCGTGCCGTCGATGATGCGGTTCTGCCAGCCTGGGCCGGGCAGCGCCTGGGCCGCCGCCAGCGCCGAGTCCAGCGCCGCCGGCGCGTCCTCGGCCAGACCGACCAGTTCCTCGGCGCGGCGCTTCAGCCCACGGGCGCGCGAACGGGTGCCGTCGCCTTCCGGCCCCAGCAGCCAGCGCCGCACCTCGGCGGTCTCGAATCCGGTCAGGTGGGCGGAAAAGGCGCCGTCGGCGGCGTCGAACACGTGGTGCCCTTCGTCGAACACCAGCCGGGTGGGCTGGCTGGCATCGTCCAGCCCGCCCATCGCCGCCTGCACCATCACCAAGGCGTGGTTGGCGATGACGATGTCGGCGCGGCGGGCGCGGCGCACCGCCTTTTCGATGAAGCATTTGTTGAAATGCGGGCAGCCGGAAAAGATGCACTCGCCCCGCCGGTCGGCCAGCCCCAAGGTGCGGGCGCGGCCCAGCAGGTCGCCCAGCCAGCCGGGGAAGTCGCCGCCCACCATGTCGCCGTCGCGGGTGGCCAGCAGCCAGCGCGCCATCAGGCCGGTGGCCACCGCTTCCTGCGGGCGGTTGCGCATCATCTGCTCTTCGTAGTTCAGCAGGCAGACATAGTTTTCGCGGCCCTTGCGCACCACCACCCGGCGGGCCTTTTCCAGCGGGTCGGGGAACAGGCGGTCCAGCTCGGCGTCCAATTGGCGCTGCAGGTTGCGGGTGTGGGTGCTGATCCACACCGGGGCGCCGTTCTTTTCCGCCCACAGCGAGGCGGGGGCGATGTAGCCCAGGGTCTTGCCGGTGCCGGTTCCCGCCTCGGCCAGCACCATGCGAGGTTCGCCGGCCCGGTCGCGCGGCACGAACGCGCCCGCCACCGCCGAGGCGTAATCGGCCTGGGCCGGGCGTTGCTCGGCGCCTTCGCCCAGAATGGCGGCCAGACGCTTGCGTGCTTCCTCGGCCTCGACCGGCACGTTGCCGGGCGGCGGCTCGGGGGCGTGCTCGGACCATTCCGGCAGCCTTTCCCACACGCGCAGGCCGTTGTTGCGGCCGCCGTCGCCCTGGATGCCCAGCGCGGCCAGCACCGCCGTGCCCCAGCTCCAGCCGGCCCGCGCCATGGCCCAGGCGATCGAGCGGGTGTCGGCGGCTCGCGCCGCG
>DATGXU010000565.1:0-4970 GCA_035298685.1 Magnetospirillum sp.
TGGCCGATCAGTGCGCAGGCGCCGTTTTCGTCGTACAGGATCGAGCTTAGGAAGGTGGCGTAGGCATCGGGATCGACCGAAGCCACCGCCACGCCGACGAACCGCCCCGAGCGGTCGCGGATGGGTCTGGACAGATACAGGCTGCGTCCGTCTTCGGCCGGCCCGGCGACGGGGTCGCCGAACACCATGCGCGCCGGTCCCTTGCTGTCGCGCTGGGCGGTGAAATACTTGTTGGCCGAAACGTTGACGCCTTCGGGCGAAAGCGGAAGTGGCCGCGGTGGCCAAGTGTCGGGCTGCAGCACGCCATCGGCGTTGACGATGCCGATATACTTGACCTCGGGATAGGAGGGCAGGCGGGCGGCGAAATCGTTGGAAAAATGCGTGTCGGTATGGCGGCCTTCGCGCACGTTGGCTGCCAGTTCGTCCAGCAGGGCGTCGATGCCGGCCAGGCTGCCGCCGATATGCTGTTCCGACGCGATCGCCAGCGCGGAAATCAGCGTCTCGGCATCGCGGATGGCCTTGTCGTAGGTAACCTTCAGGTGGGCGCCGACACTGGCCACCAGGCCGGCAATGACGATCAGGGCGACGCGATAGGCCGACCACGGCGAACGACGGCGCTTGGCGGTATGCACGGGGGGCGACAGTTGTTCGATCTTCACGTGTGGTCCACGGCTTATGTTGCCGGGCCTTGCCGATGGCCCGATGTTCTGGTCCGCAAATTCAATGGAAAAGATCCCCTGCCTTTGTCGGCCAGCTTACCTCTTTCGACGTAGCCCGTCAGCTGTCTTCATGGCCGGCGGTTGCATGTGGTGCGGCTAAATACCAGCTCTGGCGAGTTTCAAGCGGTCCAACTTTTGGGGTATGGTCGTGACAGCCTGAACGGCGTTGAAGGAGGGGGGCAATCATGGCGGTGGTGCAATCGGCGGTCTGTTCGGAAACCGGCGCGTTTGGTCTGTTCATCACCCTGGCGGTCACCAAGGACGGTGCCCCCCACGTGCGCCGGGCGGCCGCCGCGCTGCCGCGTCTGACCCGCGCCATCGCCGAACGGCTGGGCGAACCGGCCCTGGTCAGCGCGCTGGGGATCGGCGCCGCGGCCTGGGAGGCCGTGGTGGGCGGCCCCAAGCCGGCGGGATTGGCGGCGTTCGAGCCGGTGGTCGATGGCGAACGGGTGGCGCCGGCCACTGTGGCCGATCTGTTCCTACACATCCACTCGCCGCGTCATGATGCCAACATGGTGCTGGCGCGCGAATTCATGGGCATCCTGGGCGGCGGCGCCTCGGTGATCGAAGAGGTGATGGGCTTCAAGCACCTGGGTGGGCGCGATCTGACCGGCTTCGTGGACGGCACCGAAAACCCCAAGGGCACGGAACGCCCCGAGGTGGCGCTGGTGGCCGATGACCCGCGCTTTGTCGGCGGCAGCTATGTCAGCATCCAGCGGTACGTCCACAACCTGCCGCGCTGGGACGCCCTGCCGGTGGTCGAGCAGGAGCAGGCGGTGGGCCGCACCAAGGACGACGACGAGGAACTGGACGACGACGCCAAGCCGCCGTCAGCCCACATCGCCCGCGTGGTCATCGAGCAAGACGGCGAGGAGCTGGAAATCCTGCGCCACAGCCTGCCCTATGGCACCACGTCAGAGAATGGTCTGTATTTCGTCGCCTATTGCGCCAGCCCCGACCCGTTCCGCCGCATGCTCAAGCGCATGGTGGAACGGGACGAAGACGGCCATTACGACCGCCTGCTGGATTTCACCCGCGCGGTGACCGGGGCGGCGTTCTTCACCCCCTCGGCCACCTTGCTGGAATCCCTGGCCTAGATCATCGAGCGTCACATGTGACGCTCGATGATCTAGGCTCATGTTTGGCCCTCGCCGGGCGGGCGCATCCGCGCCCTTGGCCGCGCCCGCAATGGGCGCAGGAGCGCCGCGCCTCACATTTGAGGCTCGGCGCTCTAAGCCGCCACCGGTACCGGCGCTGCCACCTGGGTGGCGGCGACCGGGGTGGCGGTGGTGTGCACTTCCTGCTGCACCACGGCTGGGGCGCCGTGCCAGGCGCTGTGGGCCGGCAGCTCCTCGCCCTTCATGACGATGGTCAGCGGGCCGATATGGGCGAAGTCGCCGATATGGGTGTCGTACAGCACCGTGGCGGTGCAGCCGATGGTCACCCCGGTGCCCACATGGACGCGACCGACCTTCATTACCCGGTCTTCGTACAGATGCGTCTGCAGGCCGGCGGTGGCGTTGACCACCGTGTGGTCGCCCACGCTGACGCAGTCGAACTCGGTGATGTCGGTGGTATCCATATAGACGCCACGCCCCATCTTGACCCCGTACAGCCTGAGCGCCCAGGGCAGGAACGGCGTGCCGCGCAGATGGTCCAGCAGAACCTTGCCCGCCATGCCCCAGTACATCACGGCGACGGCTTCGGTGCGCAGCGCCCACCACGACCACATGGGCTTCACCGTGGGCTTGTAGGTTCCCATCATAAGCCACTTCACCGCCACCGACGACAGCATCAGCGCCAGCGAGATGGCGACCGACGCGCCCAGGAACTGCGGCAGCACCGCCTCGTAATCGTGGGCCAGGATGGCCGGCGCCAGCAGCTCGACCGCCAGTGTGCCGAAGGTGATGAACAGCATGGTGGGCAGCGAAACCGAGAACGCCTCGAACACGGCGCGGGCGAACTGCCGCCAGCGCGGCGGTTCATAGGTCCAGTTGGCGGCCACGTCGCCGAATTGCTGGCGCACCGGCAGCTTGATCGGCGGGCTGCCGAACCAGATGCCGCCGCCGGCCATCTCTGCGTTGGCTGGCGGCTTCGACTTGATGCCGATCAGCGAGCCGCTGGGAATGCTGGTGCCCGGGGGCACCACCGCCTCGTTGCCGACGAAGACGCGGTCGCCGGTGTGAACGGGTTCCAGCGTCATCCAGCCGCGCCGCACGGTTTCGTCGCCCAGCACCACCTCGTCGGCGATGAAGCACTTTTCGCCGATGTCGATCAGGTCGTAGCGGCCGGACAGGTTGGTGGAAATCTCAGAACCCTTGCCGATGCGCGCGCCCATCAGCCGGTACCACGCCCGCATGTAGACGGTGGCGTACAGCGACGACAGGGTTTCCAGCGTCAGCTCGGTGCACAGCGCCACGATCCATTTGCGGAAGTAAAAGCCGCCATGAACCGAATAGGTTCCCGGCTTCACCGAGGGCAGCACCAGCCAGCGGATGGCGGCGATCAGGCCGACGGTGATGACGATCAGCGCCATGGCGGTGGGCCAGGCCAGCAACGGCAGCACCTTCAGATAGCCGAAGCCCAGCGTTGCCTCGAACCAGTCGGCCAGACGGTCGAACACATAGAAGGCCGGGAAGATGGGCATCAGCGTGATCGGCGGCAGCGCCACCAGCGCCAGCACATAAAGCACCGACAGCATGGCCCGGCGCAGGGCCGAAGCCTGGGGCGGCTGCGGTTGGGTGGCGGGGTCGATGGTGCCGACCATGCGGGCGGGCGAGCCATCCCACGATTCCCAGGCACCGATTTGGGTGCCGGCGGGCACGGCGGTCAGGTCGCCCAACTCGGCGCCTTCGCCGATCACGGTGTCGTGGCCGATGACGCACGAGGTTCCCACCAGGGCGTTGGCGCCGATGGTGACGCTGCCGATGACCAGTTCGTTGCCGATCACCTCGGCATTGGCGAGGTGCGAGCGCGAGCCGATGGTGGCGCCGTCGCCGATGGTCACCAGATCCAGGGCGCCGGCCTCGACCTCGCCAATCAGCACGTCGCGACCGATGCGGGCACCCAGCAGGCGCAGGAACCACCGCATCACCGGGGTGTCCTGGAACCACTTCAGATGCACCAGGGTCAGCAGGCGCTGCGCCAGCCACCAGCGGAAATAATAGACGCCCCACAGCGGATAGCGTCCCGGCTTGGCCCGGCCCAGCACCAGCCACTTGCCGGCGATGGCCACCGCCACGGTGCCCAGGTTGATGACGCTGTAGGTCGCCAGCAGGAAGCCCAGCTCGGTCAGCAGGGTGGCGTCTTCGCCCGACAGCAGCATGTAGCTGATGAACACGCCCAGCCACGGCGCCGTCGCCAGGCCCAGGATGATGGGCAGCACGGCCGCCTGGGCCAGACCGCACAGCACCCGCCGCGCCAATGGCGCCGGGGTGAAGCTGCGGTCGGCGGCGGGCGCGTTGCGCGGCGCCCGTTCATCCAGACAGGCCGCCATGGCCCGCAGCGAGCGGGAAGTGTAGACGTCCTGAAGCGTCAGGCCGGCCTGGGCCGGGCTTTGGCGCACCACCGAAACGAAGCGCGCCGCCAACAGAGAATGGCCGCCCAGGTCCAGGAAGAAATCGCCGTCCAGCGGGATGGCCTGGCCGGGGAAGACGGCGCGGGCGGCGGCCAGCAGCACCGCTTCGGTGTCGGTGCGGGGCTCGTCGGCCTCGTCCGCTTCCATTTCGGCCAAGGGCCGGTTGATCAGCGACTTGCGGTCGATCTTGCCCGATACCAGACGGGGCAGGGCCTCGATCAGTTCGAAGCGCGACGGCACCATGTAGCTGGGCAGTTGCTCGCGCAGGCCTGTGCGCCAGCTGGTGACATCCAGCGGGGCATCGGCCTGGGCGACCACGAAGGCGACCAGCCGGTCGATGCCGTCGTCGCGGCGCAGCACCACCGCGTTCTGGGTGACGCCGTCGCAGGCGGCCAGCTTGGCCTCGATCTCGCCCAGTTCGACGCGGAAGCCGCGAATCTTCACTTGATCGTCGATGCGGCCGTGGAATTCCAGATTGCCGTCGGCGTCCACGATCACGGCGTCGCCCGAACGGTACAGCACCGGATCGACGCCATCGGTGCCGAAGGGATTGGCGATAAACTTCTCGGCAGTCAGCTCGGGGCGGCCCAGATAGCCGGCGGCGATGCCGGGGCCGCCGATCAGCAGCTCGCCTTCGCAGCCGGGCGCCACCGGGTTCAACGCCTCGTCCACCA
>DATGXU010000566.1:0-1804 GCA_035298685.1 Magnetospirillum sp.
CCAGATCGGCGCGCCGTTCCAGCACCGCCTGCACTTGCGCCTCGCTGGTGCCGGTGGAGAGCGTCAGCGTGACCTTGGGGTGGGAACGGTGGAACGCCGCCAGCAGCGGCGGCAGGCGCACGGCGGCGGTGGTTTCCATGGAGGCCAGCCGCAGCACCCCGCCCTCGCCCACCGATTCGCGCACGGCGTCGCGGGCTTCCGCCGTCAGCGCCAGGATGCGCTCGGCATAATCCAGCAGCACTTCGCCCGCCGGCGTCAACCGCATGCCGCGCGGCTCGCGCAGGAACAGCGGGGCGCCCAATTCCTCCTCGAGCTTGCGCACCCGCGCCGAGATGTTGGACGGAACCGAATGAACCTGTTCCGCCGCCGCCCCCACCGAACCGGTGCGGGCCACGGCGCGGAACAGCCTTAGTGCGGCGGTGTCCACGGCTGCGTTCTCCCATACAGAACGGCAACAGCATAATTATTCGCTGGAAACGAAGCAACCAGCACGCCATTTTAGCAAAAAAGAATGAATGACAAGGGGAGCATCCATGGCGGTGAGCAGCGGTCGCGTTCTGGTGGGCGGCATGCTGGCTTTGGCGGTGGCGCTGGGGCTGGGGCGGTTCGCCTATACCCCCATCCTGCCGGTGATGCAGGCGGAATACGGTTTCGACGCCCAAGGCAGCGGCTGGCTGGCCGCCAGCAACAACGTGGGCTATCTGATCGGCGCCCTGTGGGCCGGCACCGTGCGCACCGACGCCGCCCGCCACCGTTTGCTGGCGCTGGGCTTCGTGTTGTTGCTGGCGACGCTGGCGCTGATGCCGGCCACCGCCTCGCCGCTGGTGTGGAACGGCTTGCGGCTGGCGGCGGGCATCGCCTCGGCCTGGATTTTCGTGCTGGCCTCGGCGCTGGTGGTGCCGCTGCTGACCGCCCACGGCCATGCGCGCTGGTCGGGCTTCCATTTCGGCGGCGTCGGCCTGGGCATCATCCTGGCGGGCCTGGTGGTGGGCTGGGTGGTCAACACCTTCGGTGCCGACGCCGGCTGGCTGGCGACCGCCGCCATGGGCCTGGGGCTGTCGCTGCTGTCATGGCCGGCGCTGGCCGCCGCCCATCCCAAGGCGGCGGCTGCCGCCGCCCCGACGGCTCGCCAATCCCGCTTCCCCATGGCCCTGCTGGCCGCCGCCTATTTCTGCGAGGGCCTGGGCTACATCGTCACCGGCACCTTCCTGGTGGCGGTGGTGCGCGGCACGCCGGGCCTGGGCGATTACGCCAACCTGTCCTGGGTGATGGTCGGGCTGGCGGCGCTGCCCTCGGCCGCCGCGTGGTCGTTCATGGCGGAACGGCACGGCCATTTGCGGGTGCTGGTGACCGGCCATCTGGTGCAGGCGGTGGGCGTCGCCCTGCCGGCGCTGTCCAGCCATCCGGCGGCCGTTCTGCTGGGCGCGGTCATGTATGGCGGCACCTTCCTGGGCATCGTCGGCATGACCCTGGCCTTCGGCCGCACCCTCAATCCATCGGGCGCCGCGCGGGTCATGGGCCTGCTGACGGCGGTGTTCGGCATCGGCCAGATCATCGGCCCGGTGCTGGCGGCCTGGATGGCGGCGCGCGGCGGCTGGAGCCCGGCCTTGCTGATGGCGTCGGGCGTGGTGCTGATGGGCGCGCCGCTGCTGCTGGCCGGCGAAGCCTGGGCACGGCGGGGAGCGACGGACCGGCTAGCAACCCGCTGAGGCCCTTCTAGACCCTATGTTCGCGGCCTGAAACGGCTGGCGGCCCGTCCCACGGCATGTCCCAATCGAGGGTTGCGCCGGACTGGCCGGCGCCG
>DATGXU010000567.1:0-2079 GCA_035298685.1 Magnetospirillum sp.
GGGGTAGGGGGCGGGGCATCGGGGAGCGTGGTCGTCATCCACTTGAGATGGGCCCCAAGACACGCGACCGCGCGCACGCGATCGGGCAGATGCGTTTGGGAGAGGGTCAGTCGCCCAATTGGCGCAGCTGCTTGTCCGGCAGTTTGCCTTTGAGGCGGCGCATGGCTTCCTCGACCGTTTCCGTGGCGTGGCCGTCGGGCAGGTCCGCCGCCTCGGCGCCCATCAGCGTCTCAAGGTGTTCCAGCGTGTCGGAAATCCTGCCGTGGACGGACTTGTCCAATTTTCGGCTGCCCATCCCTATCCCTCCCGCGCGTCTGGGTAGAGGGACATTATACTAATGGCGGGGAAACGTCCACGATTGCGCACATCATCACCACCCATGCCGCCAGCAGCAGCGCGCCCAGAAGGACGAAGCGGCCGTTCCATTGGCGCGCCACCGTGCGCATGGGCACGCCGGCAAGCCGGGCGACCGACAGTACCACCGCGCCGACCGGGGTGGAGCAGGCCGACAGCGCCCAGGCGCCCATCAGCCCGCTGGCCACCGCAAGGGGCGGCAGGCCGTGGCTGGACAGCGACGCCAGCGCCCCGCCCAGCACGGTGACGGAAACGATCTGGGAAATGCCCACCTGCGACAACGCCATCACCGACCATGTGGCCAACACCAGCACCAGTGCCGGCGGCAACGGGATCAGGCCGATCAGGCGCGCCGTCTCGCCGGCGGGGATGAAGGCGACCACCACCGTGCCCAGGAACATGGCGCCGCCCAGCATGGTCACTTCCTCGCGGAAGCCGGGCATGGAGACGGTCAGCCGGCGGCCCAGGTGAAGCAAGGCCGGTCCGACCGTGCGATGCTGAACCATCAGCCACAGCACGGCGGCCGGCGGCACCACCACCATGGCGCCGACCACCAGCCGCACCGACAGCATCTCGGCCAGCGCCACCGACGCGACCACCACGCCGGCCACCAGCCCCAACAACTGGATGACGGGACGCCAGTCCGAGGAAGGCGAGGGTGACGGCAGCGGGGGAAAAGCCAGCCGGTCCATCAGCCAGCCCAGCCCCATCAGCAACGCGGTAAACGTCAGTTGGAAGGCCAGCAGCGGCCACCAGTTCAGGCCGGGGATGGCGCTTTGCATCACAGCGAACGATATGGACAGCGGCGACCACACCGTCATGATGGCAAAGCCGCGAATGATGGCGGTCATCATGCGGCGCTGGCGAATCTCGACGATGCGGGGGTCGCCCCCGGCGGCCTCGGCGGTGTTGCCCTTGACCACCATGGTGCCGATCAGCGGCAGCACGCCGAAATTCAGTACCAGCCCGATCAGATGGCTGCCCATGGCCAGGGCCAGATAGCGCCGGCCCGGCGGCTGGCGCACCATCAACTGACCGCAGGCCTGGATCATGGGCGAGTTTTCCGCCGCCTCGCGCAGGAAGCCCAGCGCCGTGAACAGGCCGATCAACGCGGCCGATTGGATGCCGGCGGTCAGCAGCAGCGGCCACGGCTGGGGGTGGAAGGCGATGGCGGCGGCGGCGGCCGTCAGCGCCATCACCATGATGCGCCGGCCCCCGCGCCTGGCGGACCAGCCCTCCAGCAGCAGATAGAGCGCCAGCGCCGCCGCCGCCGCCGGTCCGGCCGGGGGCCAGGCGAACACGGCGCGGCCGATGGACAGCACGACCACCGCCACCAGGGCCAGCGAGGCGATCCCGGCGCGCAACGACGGCAAGGTCATGGCTGCCGCCGTCAGTTGACGGTGAAGCGTGATTTGGGTGCCGGCAACACCTTGGCCGGCTTGGCAATGTCCTTCATCAGCGCCGGGCCGTTGACCATGCCGAAGCCCATCTGCACCGCGCCCACGATCACCTTGCGCCGGCGCACCCCCAGCACATGGCTGCCCAGGCGAACCTTGGCGGCCTGGGCCTGAAAAGCCTGCAGCGCGGCCAGCAATTCGTCGTCGCCGATGCGTTCGGCCCCGGCCAGTTCCGCCAGATCCACGCCCACCATCGAGGCGCCGCAATCCAGCGCCATGGCCGCGCGCGGGTCGGTCAGGCTGGTGCGCAGCGCCACCTCGCGGCATA
>DATGXU010000568.1:0-7045 GCA_035298685.1 Magnetospirillum sp.
CGGCCACGTCCACATTGTGCTCGGTCGATTTCCAGCCCAGCCGCAGAGTCCCGGCGCCGTCGCCGTGAATGCCACCGGTGAAACCGCCCCACAAGCGGTCCCACGCCTGCACCTCGGCCCATTGCGCCAACACCGCCGCACCCTTGCGGTAGCGGTCCTCGCCGGTGGCCTGGGCCAGATGCAGCAGGGCCAGGCCGGCCCAGGCCACATTACCGGTGGCGGTGCCGACCTGCATGGGGTCTTCGGCCCAATGGCCGCCCTTGGCGTCCCACCAGCCATGGGGTAGCGGCAGCCCGCCCACCGGCCCGGCACGATAGGCATTGCGCAGGCGGCCATGGGGATCGGCGCGGTCGATGGTGGCTGCCGCCAGCAAGGCGTCGCCTACCTGCCGCGCATGGGGGATGTCGCCACACGCCACCAGGGCGATCGCCGCCAGGGCATTGTCGTAGGTGAAGGCGGCGCCGTTCAGGGCGGGCTCGTCCGCGACCTCGTCATAGCTGGCGAGGAAAACCGGGCCGCCGCCCGCCGCCGCGACCCGTGCCGCCAGGGCGGCGCAGCCGCGCGTCGTCACCGGCTCGGCGGCGGCGGTGACGGCGGTCGTCGTCAGCATGGCCATCAGCAGGCCGGCAAGCGCCCGTGCCCATCCTCGCATGCCCATCCTCGCATGGTCGTCTCCCCTGGGGGTTCGGCCATGGTATCATGCCCGGCCGTCCATACTGGAGCCCCCATGGACCCGTTCAAGCCCTATCAGCCGAAACCGCGCACCGCACCGCCGCCCAAACTCGGCATCGAAGACGCCCAGGCGGTGGCGTTGCGGGCATTGACGTTCCTGGCCGGCGACGACGCGCTGCTGTCGCGCTTCGTCAGCCTGACCGGCTGCGGCCTTGACGACATCCGCGCGCGGATGGGCGACAACGGCTTCCTGGCGGCGGTGCTGGATTTCCTGCTGGCCGACGAAGCCACGCTGGTGGCCTTCGCCCAGGCCGAGGGCATGGCGCCCGAAACCCCGGCGCTGGCGCGGATGAAGCTGGGCTGAAACGACCGAAAGGCCCGTTCCCAGAGGGACGGGCCTTTCGTCGGAGGTTTCGGTCTTCATCGCTGAGTCTCGTCGCCTCCGTACCCTTGCATATGGGGTCGAGGCGGACGGCGCCAATCTCTCGATCGGGGTACCCCGAACGGGAGGCGGCAGAGTCAATCGCTGACAAACCGGCAAAAAGAAAGGGCGGCCGAAGCCGCCCTTTCCCGAACGCTTTCGCGAACCTTCGATTAGAAGGCCAGCGACAGACCGGTCATGGCGACCCAGCCCTTGTTCTCGTTCACGTCGAGGTTGGTCTCGTCGTCGTACTTGGCGTAGCCGATCGAGGCCAGGGCATCGACGCCGGCACCCAGGGTGTACTTACCAGACAGCTGGTAGAACTGGATGCGGTCGTTGGCGGCGTTGGAGACGGTGTCTTCAGCGCTCGAACGGAAGTAGGCCAGGCTGACGGCGTACGGGCCGGAAGCGTACTGCAGGCCAACGTCCCAAGCATTGGCGCTCAGGTCGAGGTCGGCGGCGGCGGTGGCGTCGGTGTCGGCGTTAACCTTGCGGAACGAACCGCCCAGGGTGAAGCCGGCATAGGACACGTTCAGGCCGGTCGAGTACTCGTTCACGCCGGTCTTGTTGGCCAGACCCAGCTCGACGTCGTAGGTGGCCCAGCCGATATCGGCCTTCACGCCCACGCCACCGAAGGTGTTCGCGTACAGGATGCCAGCGCCATAGATTTCCGAGGCGGTGGTGCCGGCAGCGTTCAGCTGGGAGGTGCCGCGCACGTCTTCGGTCGAGTTCGGCTTGTAGGTGGCACCGAAGGTCAGGCCGTAGAAGGTCGGCGAGACGTAGGTGACGCCGTCCGAGTCGCCGTCGGTGACGATGGCGGTGGTGTTGTTGTTGTTGGTGGCCAGGCTCGGGGTGGTGCCACGAACAGCGGTCGGACGGACGATCGACAGGCCGCCGGTCAGGATGCCACCTTCGTTCCAGTTGCCAGCGGCGTCCGGAGCGGTGTTGTGGATCAGGTAGGTGCCGTTGTTCTTCGAACCGATGATGAACTTACCGAAGCCACCGCCGATGAAGACGTAGGATTCGTCGATGGTGTCGGTGCCCTGGTCGGTGTTGCCACCGGCTTCCAGCTGGATGTCGATGCCGACCTGCAGGCCGTTGTCCAGGGTGGTCGAGCCGCCGAAGAAGACTTCGTTGTCGCCCTTGACGTCGACGGTGTTGTAGTCGACGCCGGTGGCGTTCTGGGTGTCGTTCTGCCACTGGCCGACGACCCACCACTTGGAGAAGCCGCCCAGGTTCAGCTTGATCTTTTCGGAAGCCGAAGCAGCGCCGGCCGAGAACACAGTCGCGGCGACCAGCGCGGTGCTGGCGATAAGAACCTTCTTCATGTTATCTCCTCTCTTTGGCACGGGGATGCGAGAACACATCCACTATCCAAATGAACGAACGGCCCAAATCTCGCCACGTCGAAAGGGTCAAGTCAAGCAACGGCCGGGGTACGATGTGATGAAACCCCCGCACTGTGGCAGATGTGCAACATGCCGATGTCGCCCGCCGCGCTGGCGGGCCGGCGGTTTAGCGCGGACGGGGCAATTTGGCGGCTTGCCGCCGAGGAACGGTCGTAGCATTCTCAGCGCCATCGCGCGCCCCCGGTTTCCCAAGCGACGGGCCGGTGGAGCAGGCGGGCTTTGTTAAAGGTATGGAAGCGATGAAGACGAAGTTGGCGAAGGTTGCGGTGCTGTCGGCTCTGGCCATGTCCGCTGCGGTGTTGTCGGGCTGCGGCGACAGCAAGGCGGTGTTTCCGACCCGCGACAAGGGGGCGACCGCGCCGCGCATGAGCAACGAGCCGCGCGAAACCGTATTCGGCCCCGAAGGCCTGTTCAGCAGCGACAAGAAGAAGGACAAGGGTGACGGTGCCGGCATTGGCGTGAATTCCTTCCTGTGGCGCGCCTCGCTGGACACCATCGCCTTCATGCCCATCGCCACCGCCGACCCCTTCGGCGGCACCATCATCACCGACTGGTACCAGTTGCCGGAATCGCCGGCCGAGCGGTTCAAGGTCAACGTCTTCATCATGGACCGCGCGCTGCGCGCCGATGGCGTCAAGGTGTCGGTGTTCAAGCAGATGCGCGACACCAGCGGACAATGGGTGGACGTGAAGGTCGATCCGCGCATGCCCACCGACCTTGAGAATTCCATCCTGACGCGCGCCCGCCAGCTGCGCATCGTTTCGACCGATTAAGCCGGTGCCGCCGGGGGCCGCGCCCCCGTGCCGAACCATGATCCATTGACCGAGATATTCGAGGCCGGCCGCCATGTCGCGTACCGACGAGCGTTATAATTTCAAGGAAACCGAAGCCAAGTGGCAGCGCCAGTGGGAGGAAAGCGGTGCCTTCGTCGCCGCCATCGACCCCAGCCGACCCAAATATTACGTGATGGAAATGTTCCCGTATCCGTCGGGCCGCATCCACATGGGCCACGTGCGCAACTACACCCTGGGCGACGTCGTCGCGCGCCACAAGCGCGCCAAGGGCTTCAACGTGCTGCACCCCATGGGCTGGGACGCCTTTGGCCTGCCGGCCGAGAACGCCGCCATCGAGCGCGGCGTCCATCCCGCCAAGTGGACGCGCGAGAACATCGCCAGCATGCGCGTGCAGTTGAAGTCCATGGGCCTGTCCTATGATTGGGGCCGCGAGGTCGCCACCTGCGAGCCGGAATATTATCGCCACGAACAGAAAATGTTCCTGGACTTCCTCAAGGCCGGGCTGGTCTACCGCAAGGAAAGCTGGGTCAACTGGGACCCGGTGGAAAACACCGTGCTGGCCAACGAGCAGGTCATCGACGGCCGCGGCTGGCGCTCGGGCGCGCTGGTGGAAAAGCGCCTGCTGTCGCAGTGGTTCCTGAAGATCACCGCCTTCGCCGACGATTTGCTGGACTCGCTGAAGACGCTGGAACGCTGGCCCGAGCGCGTGCGCATCATGCAGGAAAACTGGATCGGCCGTTCCGAGGGCGCCCGTCTGGTGTGGGACGTCGCCGGCCGTTCCGACACGCTGGAAATCTTCACCACCCGCCCCGACACCCTGTTCGGCGCCGCCTTCCTGGCCATTTCGCCCAACCATCCGCTGGCCGCCGAACTGGCCCAGGGCAACGCCGCCCTGACCGACTTCATCGCCGAATGCAACCGCATGGGCACGTCGGAAGCGGCGTTGGAAACCGCCGAGAAGAAGGGCGTCGACACCGGCCTGAAGGCGCGCCATCCGTTCGTGCCCGGCTGGGAACTGCCCATCTACGTGGCCAATTTCGTGCTGATGGAATACGGCTCGGGCGCCATTTTCGGCTGCCCCGCCCACGACCAGCGCGATCTGGACTTCGCCCGCAAGTACGGCCTGACCGTCAAGCCGGTGGTGCTGCCGGCAGGCGAGGACCCCGCCACCTTCGCCGTGGGCGCCGAGGCCTTTAGCGGCGACGGCACCCTGTTCAATTCCGACTTCCTGAACGGCATGGACGTCGAGGCCGCCAAGGCCGCCGCCATCGCCCGCATCGAAGCCCAGTCCCTGGGCGAGCGCACCGTCAATTGGCGCCTGCGCGACTGGGGCGTGTCGCGCCAGCGGTATTGGGGCTGCCCCATCCCCATCATCCATTGCGACAGCTGCGGCCCGGTGCCGGTGCCCGAGGCCGACCTGCCGGTGCGCCTGCCCGAGGACGTCACCTTCGACAAGCCCGGCAACCCGCTGGCCCATCATCCCACCTGGAAGGATGTCGCCTGCCCGTGCTGCGGCAAGCCGGCCCGCCGCGAGACCGACACCTTCGACACTTTCTTCGAATCGTCGTGGTATTTCGGCCGCTACACCTCGCCGCATGCCGAAACCGTGGCCTTCAACAAGGACGAAGCCGATTACTGGCTGCCCGTCGACCAGTATATCGGCGGCATCGAGCATGCCGTGCTGCATCTGCTGTATTCGCGCTTCTTCACCCGCGCGCTCAAGCAATGCGGCTATCTGGACGTCAAGGAGCCGTTCGACGGCCTGCTGACCCAGGGCATGGTCTGCCACGAAACCTACAAGGACCAGTCGGGCGCCTGGCTGTATCCGGACGAAGTGGTCAAGAGCGAGGCCGGCCTGGCCCACGCCACCACCGGCCAGCCGGTGACCCAGGGCCGGTCCGAGAAGATGTCGAAGTCCAAGCGCAACACGGTGGACCCGGCCTATATCATCGACACCTACGGCGCCGACACCGCGCGCCTGTTCATGCTGTCGGACAGCCCGCCCGAGCGCGACCTGGAATGGACCGAAGCCGGCGTCGACGGCGCCTGGCGCTACGTCAACCGGCTGTGGCGCCTGGTCGGCCAGGTGGTGGACGCCCTGCCGCCGGTGGGCGCCGTCATGCCCGAGCTGGGCGCGGCCGCGCAAAAGCTGCGCCGGCAGGTGCACAAGACCATCGCCGGCCTGTCCGACGATCTCGAGCGTTTCGCCTTCAACAAGGCGGTGGCCCGCCTGCGCGAGCTGACCAACGCGCTGGGCGACGTCAAGCCCGACAGCGCCGATCTGGCCTGGGCGCTGCGCGAGGGTCTGGAAACCGCCATCCTGTTGGCGGCGCCCATGATGCCGCATCTGGCCGAGGAGCTGTGGGCCGAGCTGGGCCACGACGTCGCCGTGGTCAACTCCCCCTGGCCGGTGGCCGATGCCGCGCTGCTGGTGGAAGACACCGTCACCGTGGCGGTGCAGGTCAACGGCAAGCTGCGCGCCACCATCGAACTGCCCAAGGACGTGGACACCAAAGTCGCCGAGGAAACGGCGCTTGCGCAAGCGGGCGTGATCGCGGCAATGTCGGGGAAGCCGCCACGCAAGGTGGTGGTGGTGCCGAATCGGATCGTCAATGTGGTGGTCTAGAGCTCTTGTCTGCCTGATGGTGCTGGCGCTGGGCCCGGTGGGCTGCGGCTTCCAGCCCATCTATGCGCGCTCGGGCGGCGAGGATTCGTCGGCTTTGGCGCAGGATCTGGCCGCCGTGCGCGTCGCCGCCATCGACGACCGCATCGGCCAGCAGTTGCGCAACAGCCTGGTCCTTAGCCTGTCGCCGCGCGGCGAGCCGGCCAAGCCGCGCTATATGCTGTCGGTCCAGCTCTCCGAAGTCACCCAGGGCATGGCCAACAGCGATGACGGCGCCGCCACCGTCGGCCGCGTCAACCTGAGCGCCCGCTATGTGCTGAGCGACGTCGGCACCGGCAAGCCGCTTTACACCAGCGAAGCCCGCGCCTATGGCGGTTTCCGCTATCAGGGGCCGCGCTATGCCAGCACGGCCTCCGAGCGGGATTCCGAAAATTCGGCGGTGCTTGAGGTGGCGGCGGAAATCCGCAGCGCCCTGGCGGCCTATTTCTCGGACCCCGAAACCTTCCAGCAGCGCCAGAAACAGACGCGGCCCCTGCCGAAGCGCGAGCCCCCCGCACCGTGAAGCTGAGCGGCGCCAAGGCCGAAGCGTTCCTGAAGGCGCCCGACCCGGCGGTACGGGTGGTGCTGGTGTTCGGCCCCGACAACGGCCTGGTGCGCGAGCGGGTGACCCGGCTGGTCAAGGGCGTGGTGGCCGACCCCGGCGATCCCTTCCGCGTCGCCGAACTGACCCCGGCCATCCTCAAGGACGACCCCGCCCGTCTGGCCGACGAAGCGGCGGCCATGGCGTTGACCGGCGGCCGCCGGGTGGTGGTGGTGCGCGATGCCGGCGACACCGTCGCCTCGCTGTTCCAGGGTTTCCTGGCCAATCCCATGGGTGACGCGCTGGTGGTGGTCGAGGCCGGCGATCTGGGGCCGCGGTCGTCGTTGCGCAAGCTGTTCGAGGGCGCCGACAATGCCGCCGCCCTGGCCAGCTATGGCGACGAAGGCGGCAGCTTGCAACACGTCATCCAGGAAGAGCTGAAGACCGCCGGCCTGACCGCCGAGCCCGACGCGCTGGCCTTCCTGATGGACCATCTGGGCGGCGACCGCCGCCTGACCCGCGCCGAATTGCAGAAGCTGGCGCTGT
>DATGXU010000569.1:0-1549 GCA_035298685.1 Magnetospirillum sp.
GACGGTTGCCATGACCGCGCTGGAAACAGGCATCGCCGGCCTGGAATTCCTGTCGGGCGTGCCCGGCACCATCGGCGGCGCGCTGCGCATGAATGCCGGCGCCTTCGGCGGCGAGATGAAGGACGTCACCGTTTCCGCCCAGGCGGTGGACCGCCAGGGCCGCCTGCACAGCCTGACCCTGGACCAGCTGGGGTTCGGCTATCGCCATTGCGGCGTGGACGAAAGCTGGATATTCACCGGCGCCGAGCTGCGGGGCCGCCAGGGCGACAAGGCCGAGATCTCGGCGCGCATGGCCGACATCCGCACCGCGCGCGAGGCCAGCCAGCCCACCCGCACCCGCACCGGCGGCTCGACCTTCGCCAATCCGCCCGGCGCCAAGGCGTGGGAACTGATCGACAAGGCCGGCTGCCGTGGCCTGACCATGGGCGGCGCCCAGGTCAGCGAAAAGCACTGCAACTTCCTGATCAACACCGGCGAAGCCACCGCCGCCGACATCGAGAACCTGGGCGAGGAAGTCCGTCGCCGGGTTCTGGAAACCTCGGGCATCGAATTGCGTTGGGAAATCCGTCGTATCGGGGTTCGGGAGAACAGGCAATGACCGGCGGTAACGAAGCGAAGCAGATGAAGCGGGTAAGCGTTCTGATGGGCGGCGCCTCGACCGAGCGCGAGGTGTCGCTGAATTCCGGCAAGTCGGCGGGCAAGGCGCTGACCGAGGCCGGGTTCGAGGTCACCTTGCTGGATGTGGGGCGCGACCCCGCCGATCTGGTGCGCGAGTTGCTGGCGTCCCGGCCCGACGTGGTGTTCAACGCCCTGCACGGCCGCTTCGGCGAGGACGGCTGCGTCCAGGGGGTGCTGAACCTGCTGGGCATTCCCTACACCCATTCCGGCCTGCTGGCCTCGGCGGCGGCCATGGACAAGGCCTTCGCCCGCCGCCTGTTCGAACAGGCCGGCATTCCGGTGGCGCGGGGCGAGGTGGTTCGCAAGGGCGGCACCACCACCATTCCCCGCCCGCACGTGGTCAAGCCGCTCAACGAGGGCTCGTCGGTCGGTGTCTACATCCTCAAGGACGGCGATCCGCGCGACCCGCTGGCCGACTGGCCGTTCGACGCCGACGAAGTGCTGGTGGAGGAATTCATCCCCGGCCGCGAGCTGACCGCCGCCATCATGGGCGACCGCGCCCTGGGCGTGCTGGAAATCACCTCGGATCGCGGCTGGTACGATTACGAAGCCAAATACGCCCCCGGCGGATCGCGCCACATCATGCCGGCGCCGATCCCCCAGGCCGATTACGACGAGGCCTGCCGGCTGGCGCTGGCCGCCCATCGGGTGCTGGGCTGCCGTGGCGTGTCGCGCAGCGACCTGCGTTACGACGACACCCGGCCGGGCGAAAAGCCCCGGCTGGTGGTGCTCGAGGTCAACACCCAGCCGGGCATGACGGCGACCTCGCTGGTTCCCGACATTGCCGGCCAGGTGGGTATCAGCTTCCCCGCGCTGGTGCGCTGGATGGTGGAGAACGCCGCATGCGACGCCTGAACGGCAGCGATATCGT
>DATGXU010000570.1:0-10880 GCA_035298685.1 Magnetospirillum sp.
AGGGCGTCCGAACCGGGGGCGAACAGCACCTCGGACGCCAGGGTGAAGCGGTCGCCCTCGATCCTGAAGCCGGGACGGTCGGCCAGCACGGTGCGCAGCCGGGCGAAGAAATCCGAGCGGCTGCGTTGCAATTCCTCGACCTTGGCCAGCAACGCCCGGTTCAGGCGCACGCCCAGGCCGTTCACCTGCAACTGGCTGGCGGCGATGCGCTGTTCGGTGACTTCCAGCGCCTGGGAAACGGCGGCCAACTGGCGCTCGGTTTCCTGGATGGCGGCGATCAGGCTGGTGCGGGCATCGGCGGCGGCGCCCTCGGTCTTTTCCGCCTGCAGGCTGAGTTCCGCCCGCACCGCCAGCAATTCTTCCAGCCGCTGGGCCAGCCGGTTGCGCTCGGCGGCTTCGGCCGACAGTTCGGCGCCCATCTCCGCCAGCTTCTTGTACAGCGCGGCGCGCTCGGCCGGGGGCAGGGCCTGTTCCTGCGGGGCGGCGGCAGTGGGGGCGGGGGCGGGCGTCTGTTCGACACGGCTGCGCATGACGACGCTTTGCACGGCCAGCACCGCGAACACCACCAGCAGCAGCGCCGCCACGGCTAGATACAGTCCACCCATGGACTGGGCCAGGCCGGCCGTACTCGAATGACCGTCCGAACTCTTGTCGGCGTACATGTTTCGCCCCCCAGGTAGCGCAACCCCCCAAACTCTGGCGGTAGAGTAGCGCGAAGCCACGGCGGCGAGAAGGGGGTCAGCCGAGCGCCCACACGCTCCATACCAACAGCCAGGGCAGCGCCGTGGTGACCACCCATTTCCAGCGCGCCCAAAAGCTGGACTCGACACTGCTCCAGGCCGGGGCGCACTTGCCCAGCGAGCGTCCGGTCAGCCACAGCCCGGCGCCCCCCAGCAGGCAGGTGCCCAGGTCGATGTCGATGGCGAACAGCCCGGCCAGGGCGAAGGCCGCCGCCAATGCCCGCAAGGCCAGCCCGATGCGGCGGGCGGCAAGCTCGCCGAAGGCGGCCACGGTCAGGCCTTCCACCTCGGCGTGATGCTCGGCGGCGGCGAACAATTGGCGCGCCGCCGGGGTCAGGATCGCCAGCAGCACCATGACGGCGACGAACAAGGCCGGCCAATTGATCCAGTGTTCCAGCCAGTCGCGTGCCGGCCCGTCCAGCAGATCGAAGCTGACATGGCCCAGCACGTTGGCGGCGGCGGCCGCGAACAGGGTGGCGCCGCAGGCAAAGGCCGTCCACACCGCCAGCAGCGGGCGCCAGCCCAGCGCCGCCGCGCGCATCCCCTTCATGCCTGCCGCCCACAGGGTGTCGTCGCCGCGCGCCGCCTCGATGGCGGCGAACAGGGCGCCGAACAGCAGCAGGCAACACAGCCAGCCGCACAGGAAGATCCACGCCAGCATCAGCCAGCCGGCGGCGCGGGCGCCCACCAGCATGCCCACCGGCTGCAGCAGGGTCGAGGCCAGCGACAGCAGCACAAAGCCGATGGCGGCGCTGGGCAGGCCCCACAAACCCGCCCGGGCGACACGCCAGCGCCGGCCCTTCAGCCGCCGCCAGCCGTCGCGCAGGCCGGTCTCGCCCTGGCTTCCGGTCAGCGCCATCCACAACGTGCCCACCAGCAGCGCGTCGGTCAGATAGGACAGCACGATCAGCACGGCCGAGGTGTCGTCGAAGGTCAGCAGGTCCAAAAGCCAGCGCAGGCCAAGCACCATCAGCGCGGTCAGGATGAACAGCATGGGCCGACGGCGCCACAGCGCCCAGCCTAGTTCGGCCCAGCGGCTGCCGGCGGAAAACGGGACGCGGATGGCGGTGGTCATGCCGGACGCTCCGATCCAAGGGAAAGGGCGCTCAGGCGTTGCAGAATGGCCTGGCGGGCCTTGGGGCGGGTCTTGCCCAGCTCCTCGGCGGCGTCGCGCCACAGCCGGCGCTGGAAATAAGGCGACTTCAGATAGGCGCGCACGCGGTCGACGGCGGCGGCGGCATGGTCGCGGTCTTCCTCGGACAGGTCGAGATCGGCGATCTGCCCGGAATCGTGCAGCAGCGGTGTGCGGTGGGGCAGTTTGCTCCACGCCTGCTCGATGCGCCGCAAGCGTTCCCAGCCGCCGGCCCCGCGCAACAGGGCCGACAGGCCCATCTGCAGGACGCCGCCTTGGCGCAGAGAGGAATTCGAGAGCGCCTCCTCGACTTCCGAAGCGGCCTGCCGTCCATTGAGCCCCTCGGCCGACGCGGCGACCGCCACCAACTCGCCGCTGCGCCCATCGGTCATGCTGTCCAGCCCGAAGGCGGCGGCGGCGCGCTGAAGCGCGTCGATCTGGGCGTCATCGGTGCCGTGGACCAGCCAATCCCAATGCCGGGCCTTGGCCGCCAGCGGGCGGGTCTTGGGCTGCAGCGCCTTCATGCGCGCCAGCCGCTCGCTGTCGGAAGGGTGGTCCGACAGAAACGCCATGGCCCGCTGAACCAGCGCCGTGCGCGCCTCGGGGTCCAGGCGTTCGGACATGCGTTCCCAGGTCTCGACCGCCTTGGCGGGGGCGAAGCCGGCCCGCGTCATCAGTTCCAGCCCCAGCACGTCAGCCTCGGTCTCGCGGGCGCGGCTGTGGGGATCAAGCAGCGCCGTCTTCAGCGTGCCGACCATCTGGCTTTCGCGCAGGGCGCCGATCTTCAGGCTTTTCGCCATGGTCCAGGCCAGCCCCTGCGCCACCCAGGCGCGGCCCATGGTTTCGCGCGAATGCTGCAGCAGGGCATGCGCCACTTCGTGCGCCATCACCGTTGCCAGCCGGTCGCGGTCGTCGTCCAGGATCTCTTCGGACAGCAGGCCCGACAACACCATCATGCGGCCGCCGGGCAGGCACCAGGCGTTGACCTCCTCGGACTCGGCCAGATGCCATTCCCACGCCCAGTCCCGCGTCTGGGGATAAAGATCCCGGGCGGCGGCCACCAGCGGCGCGGCCACCGAATCCACCAGTTCCGTCAGGTAGGGATCGGAATCCAGGGCGTCCCTGTCGGCGTATTCCTCCAGATTGGCCTGGTATTCGCGGGCCGAAACCCGTTCCGCCACCGCCGCGCCGGCCAGACGGACGCGCCAGCCTTCCGCCATCAGCGCGCCATCCGCGGCGCCAGCGGCGCGCTTGTCCCGTTCCAGCGGGTTCACCGCCACCATCACGGCTGCCACCCCCGCCGCCGCCAGGGCGGCCACTCCCATCCATCGGCGTCGTACCATCGTCGCTGCCTCGGTTTCCGGTCGTCCCACCCGATCGGTCTGCGCCAGACGGGCGGCGCCGAGAGTAGAACATGTTCGCCGCTCCGTCGCCAGCGGGCTGTGGGCCCGCCGACAGGATGAGAATTCGGCTGCGATTTACGCACTTGTTAAGACTTGTCAATTACTTGTTTGATACTGTGGTGACGGTAAAGGGATACATTGTGTCTGATAGACAAGAGTGTTTGTAAAAGGGCGCGGGCCATGCAACTGAAAATATCCGGCAAGATCTACGCGACCGTCGCGACCTTCGTCATGGTGGCGTTGGCCGTCGGCATCTACGGCCTGCTGACGCTGCGTTCGTACAATGTGGCCACCGACGCCATGAACAACGCCGCCGACCGCGCCATCTTAGGCGAGCGGGTGAACGGGCTGGTGTTGTCGGTGGTGATGGACTCGCGCGGCATCTACATGGCCCGCTCGGTCGAGGAAGCCGAGAAATACGGCAAGCCGCTGCTTGGCAACCTGGAAAAACTGCAGGCCACATTGGACAGCTGGCGCGGCCTGTTGCCGGCGGAACAGCGCGGCCAGTTGGACGAGTTGGCGCAAGCGGCGGAACAGTTCGTTCGTTTCCGCACCGAACTGGTTCGCATCGCCCGTTCCGGCGACCTTGTCGGGGCGCGGGCGTTCGGCGACAACGACGCCAACCGTAAGGGGCGCCAGGCGCTGAACCAGTTCATCGTGGCCGCCGCCGCCGCCACTCAGCAGGAAGTGACGCGCTACAAGCAGGAGCAGGGCGATCAGTACCGTTTCCGCCAGGGCGCGTTTCTGGTGATCCTGGCGCTGGGCACCTTGTCGGGCGTGGTGGTGTTGCGCACCGTGATCCGCCGCCACATCGTCATCCCGTTGCGCCAGCTGACGGTGTCCATGTCCAAGCTGGCGTTGGGGCAGCTGGATGTGGAACTGCCCAAGCACGCCAGCAATGACGAGGTGGGCGAGATGATCGCCGCCGTCGAGGTGTGGCGCAGCAACGCCCAGCGCCGGCGCGAGCTGATGGCCCAGACCGAGCAGGAACGTGCCGCCCGCGAAGCCCGCGCGCTGCGGGTCAAGACGTTGACCACCGATTTCGACGCCATCGCCTCGGCCACGGTCACCGATCTGGTCGCCGCCGTCCAGCAATTGGAGGGCAGTTCCGCCGCCATGGCCACCATCGCCGACGACGCCGCCGCGCGGGCCCATGGCGTGCGGCAGTCGTCGAATTCGGCCTCGGCCAGCGTGCAGACCGTGGCGGCGGCGGCCGAGGAACTGGCCGCTTCCATCCGCGAGATCGGCACCCAGGCCGAGATGTCGCGCCGGGTGGCGCAGACCGCCACCGAGGATGCGAAGCGAACCGACGTCATGGTCCAGACCCTGGATCAGGCGGCCTCGCGCATCGGCGACGTGGTGCGCATGATCAACGCCATCGCCGGTCAGACCAACCTGCTGGCGCTGAACGCCACCATCGAGGCCGCGCGTGCCGGCGAGGCCGGCAAGGGCTTTGCCGTGGTCGCCCATGAAGTCAAGGCGCTGGCCAACCAGACCGCCCAGGCGACCGGCGAGATCGGCGCCCAGATCAAGGCGGTGCAGGAAGCCACCAGCGGGGCCGTCCAGGCGCTGCGCGGCATCACCGGCACCATTCAGCAGATCAACGAAATCTCCGGCTCGATCGCCGCGGCGGTCGAGGAACAGACGGCCGCCACCGCCGAGATCGCCCGCTCGGTGCAACAGGCATCCAGCGGAACCTCCGAAGTAGCCGCCCATGCCGACGGCGTTCTGGCCGGTGCCCGCGAAACCGACACGGCGTCCAAGAACGTGGCGTCCGCCGCCTCGGCGCTGGGCGCCCAGGCCAACAAGCTGCGCGAGGACGTGCACGGCTTCCTCGCCAGCGTCACCGACGCCTTCGTCGACGAGATCGGCGGTTTCGTGCAATGGGACGACAACCTGCTGACCGGCCATTCCATGATCGACGACGACCACAAGCGGCTGTTCGCCTATATCGACGAACTGCATTCCGCCATGACCAAGGGCGCCGGGGCCGAGGTGATCGAGGGCGTGGTCGCCAAGCTGGTGGACTACACGCGCGAGCATTTCGGCCGTGAGGAAAAGCTGATGGCCCTTGGCGGCTATGACGGCCGCGACGGCCACCTGAAGGCCCACCGCGACTTCATCGCCAAGGTCGAGGAATTCCAGGGCCGCCTGCGCCAGCGCAGCGGCACCGTCTCGATGGAGGTGCTGACGTTCCTGCGCGACTGGCTGATCAACCACATCCAGAAGACCGACAAGCACTTCGCCGGAGTTCTCGAGCGCCGCGCGGCGTGAGGCGGTCAGATCAAGCGGTGTCAGGCGGTCAGACCAACCGATCGACCTTGCGCAGCGCGGGGAAGCGCCACGCCCACAGCATGGCCACCGCCAGGGTGCCCACGCCGCCGATCACCACCGCCGGCACGGTGCCGAACAAAGCGGCGGTGACGCCCGATTCGAACTCGCCCAGTTCGTTGCTGGCGCCGATGAAGACGAAATTGACCGCGCTGACGCGGCCGCGCATTTCGTCGGGCGTGCGGGCCTGCACCAGGGTCTGGCGCACCACCACGCTGATCATGTCGGCGGCGCCCAGCACCCCCAGCGCGCCCAGCGACAGCCAGTAATTGGTGGACAGCCCAAAGGCGACGGTGGCAAGGCCGAACACCCCCACCGCCACGAACATGCGCTGCCCGGCATGGCGTTCCAACGGGTGGTGGGCCAGCCAAAAGGCGGTGAGCGCCGCGCCCGCCGCCGGGGCGCTACGCAGCAGGCCAAGCCCGACCGGCCCCACGTGCAGAATGTCGCGGGCGTAAATGGGCAACAGGGCGGTGGCGCCGCCCAGCAGCACGGCGAACAGATCCAGCGACACCGCGCCCAGGATGTCCCTGCGCTGCATCACATAACGCACGCCCGCCAACAGGCCGTCCAGCCCGGTTTCGGTGGCGGCGTGGACGATCAGCCGGGTTTTCAGCCGCGACACCGCCAGCGCCGCCAGCGCCATCATCGCCGCCGCCGCCGCATAGACGGCGGTGACGCCGAAGGCGTAAAGCGCGCCGCCCAGCGCCGGGCCGGCGATCACCGCCACCTGCCACGACGACGACGCCCACGCCACCGCGCGGGGGAACAGCTCGGTGGGAACCAGATGGGGCACCAGCGATTGGCTGGCCGGCTGAATGAAGGCGCGGGTGGCCCCCATCACCGCCAGGATGGTCAGCAGCAACGCCAGCGGCGGCGCCGATTGCAACGACAGCATCAGCAAGGCGGCCAGACAGGCGGTTTCCGCCAGCAGACAGGTCAGCAGCACCCGGCGGCGGTCGAAGCGGTCGGCCACGTGTCCGGCCGGCAGCGCGCAGGCCAGGGCGGGCACGAATTGCGCCAGCCCCACCAGCCCCAGATGCAGGGGATCGCGGGTCAGGTCGTAAACCTGCCAGCCCACCGCCACGCCGACCATCTGCAGCGCCACCGCCGACAGGAAGCGGGTGGACAGGAACGAGCGGAAGTCGCCGATGGCAAGGACGGCGCGGGCGGAAGGGGTGGTCATGCCGGCGAGACTACGTGGTCGGCCGGCACGGCGGCAACAGGCGCGGTGGCGGGGCAGCAATGCGCGCCCGGTTACTGCTCGTCATGGACGGTGCAGTTGTTCTGCTGCTGGCACCACGCCTTCATGGTGCCGCCCAGGCCGGTCTTGACCTCTTCGCTGGTGCATCCGGCCAGCAGCAAGCCGATGGCGGTGAGAATGGCAAGTCGGCGGGCTCGGGTGCTGTGGTCCATGGCAGGCATTCCCCGTTTTCGTGTGTCCTGGGGGCAGAGTAGGGCCGACCGGGATCGGAGGCAACGGCTCGCCATGGCTATGCCCGTCCAACCGATGGTTGCCAACCGGCGGCATTGCGGTAGTGTGGGCGGCGGCCGAAGGGGGAAGCCGTGCCGATCCATACGTTCTTCGATATTTCCGCCTGGGCGATGGGCGCGCTGGTGGGAATGCTGGTGGCGCGCCGATGGCAGGTGGGCCGCGCCTTCCGTTTCGCCGAACGGCCGTGGTATTTCGCCGCCGCCGCCATGGGGGCGCTGGTGGGCGCGGTGCTGCTGGGCAGCGCCAACACCCTGCTGGCCGGCATGGGCGAGGGCAAAAGCGTGCTGGGCGGCCTGTTGGGCGGCATCGTCGGGGTTGAAACCTACAAGCTGGCAACGGGCCTGCGCGGCTCGACCGGCATCGGCTTCGTCGCCCCCATGGCTACCGGCATCGCCGTCGGCCGCGTCGGCTGTCTGCTGGCCGGGCTGGCCGATTTCACCTATGGCGTGCCCACCGCCCTGCCGTGGGGGTGGGATTTCGGTGACGGCGTACCGCGCCATCCGGTGCAGGCCTATGAAAGTTTGGCCATGCTGGTGTTCCTGCTGTGGTTCCTGCGCGGCCTTGCCGCCGGCCGCGCCACCGTGCGGCGCCATGGCTTTGCGCTGTTCGTGCTGTGGTATGGCGGGCAACGGTTCGCCTGGGAATTCCTCAAGCCCTATCCCACCGTGGCGGGGCCGTTCAACGTCTTTCATTTCGGCTGCCTGGCCCTGATCGCCTATGGCCTGGGCGCCATCCTGCTGCGGGAGAAGAACCATGCCCCAGCCTAGGCCGTGGCTGTATCTGGGCGCCACCACCGCGTTGTGCGAGGAGTGCCTGACCCTGATCCCGGCCAAGGTGGTGGCCGAGGATGATTGCGTCTGGCACCTGAAACGCTGCCCCGAGCATGGGCTGCAGCGGACGCTGATTTCGTCGGACTACGCTTACTGGCGGCTGTGCCGCGACTTCATCAAGCCGGGCGACCTGCCCGCCCATTTCCACACCGAGGTGGCCAAGGGCTGCCCGTGGGATTGCGGTCTGTGCCCTGACCACGAACAGCATTCCTGCCTGGCGTTGATCGAGGTCACCGATTCGTGCTCGCTGGGCTGCCCGGTGTGCTTTGCCGGCTCCACCCCGCGCGGCGGCCACAAATCGCTGGCCGAGGTCGAGGCGTTGCTGGATCAGGTGGTCGCCAGCGAGGGCGGCCAGCCCGATCTGGTGCAGATCAGCGGCGGCGAGCCGTGCGAGCATCCGCAGATTCTCGACATCCTGCGCGCCGCGCGGGCGCGGCCCATCCGCCACGTCATGCTGAACACCAACGGCGTGCGCCTGGCCGAAGATCCCGACTTCGCCGCCCAGTTGGCCGGGCTGATGCCGGGCTTCGAGGTCTATCTGCAGTTCGACTCGCTGCGCCCCGAGGCGTTGCGCCGCCTGCGCGGGCAAGACATGACCGGGGTTCGCCGCCGCGCGCTCGAGGCGCTGGAGCGGCACCATATCTCGACCACCCTGGTGGCGGTGGTCGAGAAAGGCACCAACGACGACGAGATCGGCGACATCCTGCGCCATGGGCTGGAATGGCGTTGCGTGCGCGGCGTCACCTTACAGCCGTTGCAGGCCGCCGGGCGCGGCCGTGCCGACAAGGACCGCCGCATGCTGGTGTCGGACATCCGCCGCGGAGTGATCGCGTCGGGGCTGTTCGGCGCCGACGACGTCATTCCGCTGCCGTGCAACCCGGAAAGCATCGCCATCGGCTATGGGCTGCGCGACGGCGACCGCATGGTGCCGGTGACCGGGCTGTTCCCGCGCGAGCTGTTGCTGTCGGCGGTGCCCAACGCGCTGACCTTCGACGCGGTGCCGGGCCTCAAGGAAAAAGCCATGGCCATCCTGTCGCTGTCGGCGGCGGGCGAGCGCACCGCCAGCACCCTGGGCCAGTTCCTGTGCTGCCTGCCCAAGGTGACGGCGCCGCAGGACCTGACCTACGACCGGGTGTTCCGCGTTGCCGTCGTGCAGTTCCTCGACCGCTTCAGCTTCGACGTGGGCGCGGTCAAGCGGTCCTGCGTCCACGTGGCGGTGCCGGGCGGGCGCATGGTGCCGCTGGACACCTGGAACCTGTTCCACCGCGGGGCGGCCAAAACGTGAGCCCGCTCGGGCGCAAACTTTGGGGCGGCCTGGGCGCCCTGCTGGCGGTGGCGGCGGTGGCGCCGCTGGCGGTGGGTGGAATCTGCACCTACTCGAACCTGACCGTGCCGCGCGGCGACTTCACCCCCGGCCCTCAGGCCGTGTGGGTGTCGGTTCCGCTGGCGCTGGTGTCGCTGCTGGTGATCTGGTTGGGCGTGCGGCTGTGCCGCTGGGGCTTCCGCCGGCCGGTGCCGGACCAGCGCCCGGTGGTGGCGTGGCGGGCATGGGGCGGCTGGGCGCTGATGGGCTTGGGGGCACTGCATGTGCTGTGGAACCTGCCGGGCGCCGCCCACATGCGCTTGTCCGTGGTCTATGGCCGGGTCATGAGCGGTTCTGCCGACTTGATGGTCGACATTGTCGCCGCCGCCGGGCCGGGCGTCGGCCTGTTGGTGGCGGGGTATCTCCTGCGGCGCTTCGCCCGCGCGGGGACCGGGGCGTGAGAACGGTGCTTCGCAGGATATTGGGCGTCGTTGGCGCCCTGGTGGCGATGGCGGCGGTTCTGCCGCTGATGGTTGGCGGCTTTTGCGCCTATGCCAACATCACCAGTCCGCCGACCCCGGCGCGGCGCGGCCGCGAGCTGCTGTGGGTCAACCCGGGCCTCGACGGATTGTGGGGCAGCGTGCCGGTGATGGTCGTATCGCTGCTGGTCATAGGGCTGGGCGTCTGGTGCTGCCTGTGGGGGTTCCGGCGCCGAAACACTGGGGGGCGGGGCAAGGCATGAAACCCATCACGCGCACGGTGTTGGGCATCCTGGGCATCGGGGTGACCATCGCGGCGGGGCTGGCGTTGGCGGCCAGCGGAACCTGTACCGGCAACGCCTTGATGTCCATGGATGGGCCGGGCAGTCTTGCCGGGGTGGTGCTGATGCTCAGCATCCCGGCATTCTTGCTGTCGCTGCTGGCGTTGGTGCTTGGTGTGCGCCTGAGTCGGTGGGGATTGCGGGCGCCACGCGAAGGGGGGGATGGGTGATGCGCGTTCTGTTGGGAATCATCGGCTGGATCATTGCCGCCCTGGGCTTGCTGGCACTGATCGTGAGCGGGTTGTGCGGCGGCGCCGTGGTGCTCAGCGGCCTCAATCTGCAACTTTCCCTGATCGCCATCCTGTGCGCGGGGGCTTCGTTCAACGCGTTCTGGGCCGGCCGTGCCTTGTTCCGCTGGGGCATGGGGCCTGCGGCCGATTCCCAGGCGACCATTGCCGGCGAGGCCGCGCCGCGCGGCGGGAAGTGGTGGCTGGCCTGGGGGCTGATCGTGCTTGGCGGCCTGTTGCTGCTGGATGCGGTGGTAACCGCCCTCAACATTCTGATCTTCTTCGACATCTTCCCCGCCGGGGCGAGCGGCTTCACCACCGTGCTGTCGTCGGTGGCGGGGCCGGCGGTCGTGGGCGGCGGGCTGGTGGCCGGCGGGCTGTGGCTGCGCAAGGCGAACCGGCCGCCATCGGCTTGACCGAAGCCAAGGCCGCCCTGCCCACGGCCCCCATAGGCTGTGGGCATGAGCACGCTACGCAATAACGCTTAGGCGTCCGCCGCCATCCGCGCCAGCCGGATGGCGCCGTCGCGGCTGACCGCGCCGCAGACGAAGCGGGCGGGGTGGCAGAAGGTGGCGTCGGCCACGCCGGTCAGGTCGGCG
>DATGXU010000571.1:0-7649 GCA_035298685.1 Magnetospirillum sp.
GAGGTGTTCGGCACCGACCGCACCGACGAGGTCGGCCACATCGCCAAGGCGGTGCAGGTGTTCAAGGCCAACGCCGTCGCCAAGCGGCAGATGCAGGCCGAGCGCGCCCAGCTCGAGGCCGAGGCCGCGCGCCAGCGGCACGAGGAAATGGCCGCCTTGGCCGACCGCTTCAAGGCGGAAGTCGGGCACAGCGTGGACGCCCTGGCCCAGGCGTCGCAAACCATGCAGCACACCGCCCAGGCGCTGTCCTCGATTTCCGGGCAGGTGAACGCCCAGGCCTCGGCGGTGGCGGCGGCCTCGGCCGAAGCGGCGGCCAATGTGGAAACCGTGGCGGCGGCCACCGAGGAATTGTCGGCGTCGGTGACCGAGATCGGCCGGCAGGTGGCCGATTCGGCATCCGTCGCCAAGCATGCGGTGCAGGAAGCCGAACTGACCGATTCCATCGTGCGCGGTCTGGCGCAAACCGCCACCCGCATCGGCGACGTGGTGCAGATGATCAACGCCATCGCCGCCCAGACCAACCTGTTGGCGCTGAACGCCACCATCGAGGCGGCGCGTGCCGGCGAGGCCGGCAAGGGCTTCGCCGTGGTGGCCGGCGAGGTGAAAAGCCTGGCCAACCAGACCGCCAAGGCAACCGAGGAGATTTCGCAGCAGATCGGCGCCGTGCAGGGCGAGACCGGGCGCGCGGTGGACGCCATTCGCGGCGTGCTGGGCACCATCGGCCGCATCGACCAGATCGCCGCCGCCATCGCCACGGCGGTGGACCAGCAGGCCGCCGCCACGCGCGAGATCGCCCGCAACGTCGAGCAGGCGGCACGCGGCACCCACGACGTTTCCAGCAACATCGCCGGCGTCACCGTCGCCGCCGGCGAGGCCGGCAACGCCGCCCGTGACGTGCTGACCACCGCCCAAGGGCTGGCCCGCGATTCCCAGGACCTGACCACGGCGGTGGATCACTTCCTGGGCAGCGTCCGGGCCAACTGATCCGCCTTTTCCCTTCCGGGGCGGGTTCCATCCCGCCCCCGCCCACCCATATGCCCCCGGAGAAGCTCACTTCACCGGGGTTTTCCTATGGCCGAAGCCTGGCACGCGCCCTATGACAAGCTGTCGCGCGAAACCATCACGCTGCATCAGTGCATCCGCTCGCTGATGGAGGAACTGGAAGCGGTGGACTGGTACCGGCAGCGCGCCGACGATTGCGAGGATGCCGCCCTGAAGGCCATCTTGCTGCATAACATGCGCGAGGAGATGGAACACGCCTGCATGGAGCTTGAATGGCTGCGGCGCAACAACGCCGACTTCGCCACCCAGATGGACACCTACCTCTACAGCAAGGGCGACATCACCGAGGTGGAGGAGCAGGCCGAATCCGGAGGGGGACGCAGCGACCCGTCCAAGGTCTGACGGGGAACCGGGGCAAGCCTGGCGGCGTTGGCCGGGGACATAAGGCACATCCCGGAAGGAGTTCCCCCATGGCCTTCAACCCGCTGCAGGAAAAAGGCATCCCGCTGGACAAGCAATTGCGCAATTGGAGCGAATTGAACCAGCAGCCCTATGACACCAAGGCCGTGCATCCCTATACCCGCTGCCGCATCATCGCCATGAACGGCATCGAGGTGGAATCCATCTTCTTCGGCCACAACTTCCACCGCCGCTGCCCCGACATGGACGTCAGGCGCCAGCTTGCCATGGTCCGCCGCATCGAACAGCAGCAGCAAAAGGCAGTCGGCGCGTTGATCCCCGGCGAGGAAAGCACGCTGGAGCACACCATCGGTTACGAACAGGTGGCGGTGGACCTGACCGCCTGGATCGCCCAAAGCGAACCCGACGCTTACGCCCGCC
This sequence comes from Magnetospirillum sp., assembly GCA_035298685.1. GTDB lineage: Bacteria > Pseudomonadota > Alphaproteobacteria > Rhodospirillales > Magnetospirillaceae > Magnetospirillum. Next base: position 1,843 of record DATGXU010000571.1, read on the forward strand.
AGACCTATGATTTCGGCCTGCTCGAGGATTTCGACCACCTTTACCGCTATGCCAACCTGCTGGACCTGACCAGCCCGCGCAAGGCCGCCGATCTGGTCGGGCAGCTGACCGAGATCACTCCCGGCCGCCCCACCTTCATGGAGCACCGCCACCCGTTCGACGACGTGCGCAAGCCGCTGTCGAAGTCGGGCAATCCGCTGTCGCTGATGCACGCCATGACGGTGACGGCGGCCGAGCAGCAGACCATGAATTTCTACATGAATATGGCCAACCGCTTCGTCGAGCCGGTGGCGCGCGGCCTCTACACCGAGATCGCCGAGATCGAGGAACAGCACGTCACCCAATACGGTTCCCTGCTGCCGCCTGATTGTTCGTGGGCGGAAATGCTGGTCCAGCACGAATACAACGAATGCTACATGTACTGGTCGTTCCTGCAGAACGAGGACGACGCCCGCGTCAAATCGCTGTGGGAACTGCACCTGAATTTCGAGATCGAGCATCTGCGCCAGGCCTGCGAACTGGCGAAGAAGCTCGACAACACCGATCCGGTGCAATGGCTGCCCAAGGAACTGCCCGAGCCGGTGAAGTTCCAGTCCAACAAGGAATACGTCCGCAAGGTGCTGGGGTCGCAGTTGAACCTGACCGCCAAGGAAACCGACTATGTGCCCATGGACAGCTTGGACAAGAACTTCCGCTATTTCGGCTATCGCAACGCGGTGAACGGCAACGAGCCGGCGCCGACCGAAGCCATCATCAACCAGCATCGCGAAGCCCAGGGCAGTGACTATCGCCTGGAAACCGAAGGGCCGCACCCCATCGACTGGCTGCGTCAGCAGCAGGCCGCCGAATAGCCGACGAGAAGAGGCGCCGCCCCGGTCCCCGCGCCGAGGCGGCGCCTGCCGTCAATGGGCGCGGCGTCCGGCCGAATGGTGCCCGCCTGACCGCCGCCCCAGCAGGAAGTTGCCCAGCAGAAAGGCGGCGCCGGTGGCAGCCATGGCGGTGGCGACCGGGTTGTGGCGCACCACGTTCAGCCACAGCGACGAGCCCAGGCCCTGCATGGTGGCCGAGCCGCTCATCACCGCGCCGGCCGGCGACGATCGCCGCAACCAGGTGCGGATGGTGTTGAGATGCCGCCGTTCGTCGGCCAGATTGTGTTCGAACAGCTGACGCAGATTGTCGGGCAGGCCTTCGGCCGCCAGCGCCATCTGATAGGCCTGGTTGGTCACCACCTCGTTGCCCTGCATGGCCATCAGCGCCCCGGCGGGCGCCATCCCCGCCGCCACGCCGGTAAAGCCGGCCAGGGCGAACCCCGCCATGTGGGCGGTTTGCGGCGGCATGCCGCCCCGCTTGCTCAACTGCTCGCCCAGCGCCTCCACATGGGCTTCATGGTCGGCGCGAAAGTTGGTCAGCATGGCCCGAATGTCGGCGTCGGCCACGTTGTCGATCGCCTGGGTGTAGGCGCGCAACGCATCCAGGTCGATACGGATCAGGTGTTCCAGGCTGTCGTTGATGTCCATGGCTCGCTCCCTCGCGGCGAAAGTCCTGGTGGGTTAACACCGGCATGGGGCGAATGGGGCGGCGGATTCGACCGCACCGCCCTTGACAGTGAGGGGGCGGGTTTGTGAATGTCGCTTCCCCCTTTACCCCATGGACGTTTCCACTATGCGCTATCGCCCGCCTGCCGTCGTGCCGCTGGACCGAATCCTGCCGGATGAGCCGCTGCTGATGATGGGCGCCGGGCCGGTGCCGATTCCCGCACGAGTGGCCGAGGCCAATTCCATCGTCATCAACCATCTGGGCGAGACCATGAACCGGGTCATCGAACAGGTGAAGGAGATGGCGCGCTATGTCTTCCAGACCCAGTCGGCACGCGTTCTCGGCGTCGCCGGCCCGGCCTCGGCGGCCATGGAAATGGCCATCTGCAATCTGGTCGAGCCCGGCACCAAGGTGCTGAGCGTGTGCAACGGCTATTTCAGCCGCCGTCTGGCCGAGATGGCCACACGCTGCGGCGCCGACGTGGCGATCCTTGACGTGGGCATGACCGACACCGCCGATCCCGCCGTGGTGGAAGAGGCCGTCCGCCGCGAGCGCCCCGCCATTCTGACCCTGGTCCAGGGCGAGACCTCGAACACGGTGTGGAACCGCCACCTGCCGGAAATCGCCGCCATCGGCCGCCGCTACGAATGCCTGGTGGTGGTGGACGCGGTGTGCACGCTGTCGACCATGCCCATGGAAATGGACACCTGGGGGGTGGACGCGGTCATCACCGGCGGCCAAAAGGGCCTGTCGTCCATTCCCGGCGTGTCGCTGCTGGCCTTTTCCGAACTGGCGTGGAAGCGCATCGAAGCGCGCGAGGCGCCCATGGCGCACTGGTGCCTGGATGCCCGCCTGGCCGACCGCTTCTGGAACCTGAAGTCCTATCACTACACCGCCCCGGTGTCGGGCATCATGGCCATCCACGAGGCGCTGCGGCTGATCTGCACGGAAACCCTGCCGGCCCGCTTTCACCGCCACGAAATCAGCTCGCTGGCGTTGCAGGGCGGCGTCAAGGCCATGGGACTGGAACTGTTCGTGCCCGACGAGGCGCGGCTGAATTCGGTGGTCGGCATCAAATTGCCCGCCGGCATTTCCGGCGATCTGGTCCGCCACCACATGTCGCAGGTCTACCGGGTCGAGGTGTCGGGCGCCTTCGGCCTGGATATCCTGCGCATCGGCCAGATGGGCGAACAATGCCGCGCCCACCACATCTTCCGCACCCTGCACGCCTTCGGCTCCAGCCTGCGCGCCGCCGGCGCCGCCATCGACCTGCCGGCCGGCGTGGCCGAGCTGGAACGCATCCTGGCCGAGGGACAGGTGCACTGAATCGCCCAAGGAACAGATAGGAAATCACGCCCCGGCCCCGATCAGGCCGGGGCGTTGTTGTATTCGCCCGGCAGTCAGAGCACTATGGCCCTGCCCTCGTTTGTGTGGCATGATCCACTAATCATCAGACGCCGGCCGAGCAAAATATGCACTCCAAGGTTGCTGATCCTTATCAAGTGATGGTGGTCGATGACGAAGCGGGCGACATGCAGCTCATTCGTCTGGCGTTGTCGGAAGCGCCGTTTCCCTGCCAGGTGACGGCGGCGATCAACGGGCGCGAGGCGCTCGACCTGCTGCGCGCCCCCAATCCCAGCCGCCAGCCGTTTCAACCCGACCTGATGTTCCTGGACCTGAACATGCCGCAGATGAACGGCAAGGAAGTGCTGCAGGAAATGAAGGCCGACCCGCGCCTTGCCACCATTCCGGTGGTGGTGTTGACCACATCCATGGCGGAACGCGACGTGCTGGCCAGCTATGCGCTGGGTGCTTCGGGCTACATCACCAAACCCATGGATCTGGACCAGTTCTTCAAGGCGATCCGGGGCGTTCAGGAATACTGGTTCGGCACGGTGCGGCGCCCGCGCGTCAACAGATTCGCGGAAGGGTGAAGTTCACCGTCAGGCCGCCGTCGACGGCCGGGGTGATCCACACGTTGCCCAGGTGACGGCGCACGATCTTGCGCACCGCCGCCAGCCCCATGCCGGTTCCGGTGGTCGGGCGCCCCAAGGTCTCGAACAGCTCGAAAATCCGTTCGCGAAATTCCGACGGCACCCCCGGCCCGTTGTCGGTGACGCTGACGATCACCCGTCCTTCGTCGGTCATGGCCTTGACATGAATGGCCGGCGGCGCCTCGCCCCGATGGTCGATGGCGTTGACCATCAGCATGCGCAGCACCGTGGTGATCTGATCGCCGTCGCCATGCACGCGCGGCAACGGCGCGATGGTGATCGCCGCCCCCGAGGCGTCGATCCTGGCGCGCAACTCGGCCCGGGCCTTTTCCGCGCACTGCGCCAGATCGGCGACCGCATCGGCGGCCAGCGGCGTCATGTCGATGGCGATGTAATTCTGCAGGTCGGTCAACAGACCCCGCGCCCGCTGGGCGGCGGTGACCACGCTGTCCAGATAGTCCAGCGTCTCGCCGTCCAGGCGGTCGCGAACCCGTGTGGACAAAAGCTGGGCGAAATCGGCCAGGCCGCGAATGGGCTCTTGCAGGTGCTGGGCGGTCAGCTCGGCCAGACGCTGCAACTCGGCATTGGATGCCCGCAGCATGGCGCCGCGCGCCTCGAGCTTGTCCAGCCTGGCGCCGACGGCGGCACCCATGGTGTTGAACGACCGCGCCAGCACGCCAACCTCGTCGTCGCCATGGACGTCGACCGAGGTGCGGTAATCCCCGCCGGCGAACCGCAGGCAGGCGCCGCCAAGCGCCTTCAGGCGCGAGGCCTGCACCACCCCGATGGTGACCACGGCGAAGGTGGACAGAAAGATTTCCAGAGCAGCGATGGCGATACCTTGCGCCAGCACGTCCTGGCGGGCGGCATGCAAAAAGCCGGTGGACAGCCCCACATGCAACCGCCCCACCGGCTGGCCGGCAAGCACCAGTTCGGACTGGGCGTGATGGACCGGGCGGGCGTCGCTGAAGCTGCCGTCCGGCTCGGGCAAGGGTGAAGGCACCTGCCCGGCACCGGCAACCAGCGCGTCCTTGGCGTCGGTCAACGCCAGATAGACGACGCCGTCCAGCCCGGACAGCCGCTGCACCAGCCCCTCGAGTGCCCGATGGTCGCCGGCGGCCAGCGGCGGCGCCAGCATCAGCGCGGCGGTTTCCTCGACATGATGCAGATGGGTGGTGGCCAGATCGCCCAGGTGCCGACCGATCAGTCGAACATTGTTGCCGATGATCAGCGCCAGCATCAGCGTCTCGATCACCACGCAAGCAGCGATCAGGCGAAGGCGCAACGAACGCTGCAGCGGGCCGGCCATCGCGGGTACTCCCACATTCGGCGGTTGGACCGCACCATCGGCCACCGCGTCTTCCCCTTTGAAGTGTACCCCCTGCCGGCCGGCGCGCAAGCCATTGCCGCAGCGCCGCCCTCACATTTGCACAGGCGGGATTTGTGGTTCGGGCATGGCTGGAAGCTGTCCTCGCGCCCCATACCATGGTATTAGGGTGTCCACCCGTCCGAGATAGAGCTTTCGTCCGCAGTGCCTGCCAAGTCTTCCCCCGCCCTCAACGCCTCGTCCGACACACCCTTGGCCCAACGTCTGCTGGTCGGCGTGGTGCTGCTGTGCCTATGGGGTGGGTTCGCGGCACTGCTGGGCTACGACCTCAAGGTCTCGCGGGAAACCGAGTATGAGGCCGCCTTCCGCGACGCCGGAAACCTGACCCGGCTGCTGGAACGCCATCTGACGGCGTCGGTGGAAAAGATAGACATCGTGCTGACCGAGGCCGCCCGCGATTACGCCGGCAGCACCCAAGCCAGCCACAGCCCCGCCCAGCGAGCCGATGCCAACCGCGATCTGCTGCATCGCATGAACAGCATCCCCGAGGCCCAGGAATACAGCCTGCGCGTCATCGACGCCAAGGGCGACGTCACCTTCAGCGCCGCCGCCGACGCCACGCTGCCCAAGGTGCAGGTGGGCGACCGCGCCTATTTCCTACGCCAGAAGGCCGAGGCCGACGCCGGACTGGTCATCTCGGAACCGATCCTGTCGCGCTTCACCGGCAAGTGGGTGATGACGCTCAGCCGCCGCCTGCCCTCGCCCGACGGACGCTTCACCGGCCTGGTGCAGACCGCCATCCGCGCCGACCAGATCCAGTCGCTGTTCGAAAGCCTGAACGTCGGCCGCAACGGCTCGATCGCGCTGTACGATTCCGACATGCGCCTGATCGCCCGTCAGCCCCTGGATACCGAACAGGTGGGCAAAAGCTTTGCGCTGACCGAGATCAC
>DATGXU010000572.1:0-5863 GCA_035298685.1 Magnetospirillum sp.
GTGATCTCGGCGCCGCGCGTGAACGAGCCGATCCTGGGCGGTTCGGGCATCATTTCCGGCGGCTTCAATGTTCAGCAGGCCAAGGACCTGTCGCTGCTGCTGCGCGCCGGTGCCCTGCCGGCGCCGCTGAACGTGCTTGAGGAACGCACCGTCGGTCCCGATCTGGGCGCCGATTCCATCAAGGCCGGCGCCATCGCCAGCGCCCTGGGTCTGGTGCTGGTGGTGGTGTTCATGATCATCATCTACGGCACCCTGGGCTGGCTGGCCAACGTGGCGCTGGTGCTCAACCTGGTGCTGTTGACGGCGATCCTGGCCGTGCTGGGCGCCACCCTGACCCTGCCCGGCATCGCCGGCGTGGTGCTGACCATGGGTATGGCGGTGGACGCCAACGTGCTGATCTACGAGCGCATGCGCGAAGAGGCGCGGGCGGGCCGTTCCCTGCTGTCCACCGTGGCCGCCGGCTTCGACCGTGCTTTCGCCACCATCCTGGACGCCAACCTGACCCACCTGATCGCTGCGGCGCTGCTGTATGCGTTCGGCACCGGCCCCATCAAGGGCTTCGCCGTGACGCTGGGCATCGGCATCGCGACGTCGCTGTTCACCGCAACCATGGTCACCCGCATGATGGTGCACCTGTGGATTGCCGTCCGTCGCCCCAAGGCGCTTCCGCTGTAAGGATACCGCGATGAACTTCTATTCCCGCTGGGTCGCGAGCAAGACCCCGAACTACGATTTCATCCGGTTGCGCTTCATCGCCTTCGGCTTCACCGCCCTTTTGATTTTCGGTTCGATCGGGTCGATGGTGGTCAAGGGCTTCAACTACGGCATCGACTTCGCCGGCGGCATCCTGGTCGAGGTCCACACCGCCGAAAAGGCCGACTTGCACCGCATGCGCACCACCGTCGAGGGCTTGGGCCTGGGCGAGGTCAGCCTGCAGGAATTCGGCACCACCGGTCAGGACGTGATGATTCGCGTCCAGCGTCAGGCCGGCGACGAAAAGGCGCAGATGGAAGCCCTGGGCAAGGTCAAGGCGGCGCTGGGCGCCGGCTATGATTATCGCCGCGTCGAGATCGTCGGCCCCAAGGTGGGCGACGAACTCAAGCGCGACGGCGCGCTGGCGGTCGCCCTGGCGGTCCTTGCCATCGCCGCCTATGTGTGGTTCCGCTTCGAATGGCAGTTCGGTGTCGGCGCCCTGGTCGCCATCTTCCACGACGTCATCGCAACCTTCGGCCTGTTCTCGGTGACCGGCATGGAGTTCAACCTGACCGCCGTGGCGGCGATTCTGACCATCGCCGGCTATTCCATCAACGACACCGTGGTGATGTACGACCGCGTGCGCGAGAACCTGCGCAAGTACAAGTCCATGTCGCTGTACGACGTGCTGAACCTGTCGTGTAACCAGACCCTGGCCCGCACCATCCTGACCGTCGCCACCGTGTTCATCACCGTGGTGTCGCTGCTGACCGTGGGCGGCGACGTGCTGCGCACGTTCTCGATCGCCATGCTGTGGGGCCTGGTGGTCGGCACGTTCTCGTCGGTCTATGTGGGCATGCCGATCCTCATCTACTTCAACCTGCGCACCGGCAAGGAGAAGGAAGACGAGGAAGCCGCCTCGCCGGCCGCGCCCTGATACTTGGAGACGGGGGCTTCGGCCCCCAAATGATCCGCCATGGACATCACCCCCGTCGTCTCGGCCGATCGCCAGCTGATTAGCGGTTACGGCGATCTTGGCTTCACCATTTCCGGCATCCGCCATGAAGGATCGGTGCTGGTGCTGCCGACCCGGACGCTGCCCTGGGCGGTGACCGCCATGGCCGAGCTGACCGTGGAAAGCCTGGCCCCCATCCTGACCGCCGAGCCGCGTCCGGCGGTGCTGATGCTGGGTTGCGGCAAGGGCATGAGCTTGGTGCCGCGCGACATCAAGGCCGCCTTGCGTGCTGCCGGCATCGTGGTCGAGCCCATGGACACCGGCGCCGCCTGCCGCACCTACAACGTGCTGCTGACCGAAGGCCGCGACGTGGCGGCGGCGCTGATCGCGGTCTGACCGGACCTATCGGTTCTGTTCCAGCAACTGCCGCTGTAAATCCATCTCGGGTTCGGCGGTTCCGGGGATGGGCGGCAGAGTGTCGCTGCCGTAATCGGGCAGCTGAATATTCATCTGGATGTTGTCCAGATTCTGGACTTTGGTGGTCGACGAGCTCACCAGCCCGGGGAAGGCGATCACCAGTCCGACCATGATCAACTGAATGCACACGAAGGGGATGGCGCCGCGATAGATGTCGCCGGTGGAGACCCGCTTGATCCGCTTGCCGGTCACCTTGTCGGTGTAATCCTCTTTGGGGGCGACGCTGCGCAGGAAGAACAGGGCGAAGCCGAAGGGCGGATGCATGAACGACGTCTGCATGTTCACGCCCAACAGCACGCCGAACCAGATCAGATCGATGCCCAGCTTGTCGGCCACCGGCCCCAGCAGCGGCACGATGATGAACGCCAGCTCGAAGAAATCCAGAAAGAAGGCCAGCACGAACACCAGCAGGTTGACCACGATCAGAAAGCCAAGCTGGCCGCCGGGCAAGTTGGTCAGCAGGTGTTCCACCCACAAGTCGCCGTTGACGGCGCGGAACACCAGGCCGAACACCGTCGAACCGATCAGGATGAACACCACGAACGACGACAGCTTGGCGGTGGCGTTCATTGCCTGCGTCAGCAGAGGAAGCGACAGCTTGCGCTTGACCAGCGCCAGCGCCAGGGCCCCGGCGGCGCCCATGGCGCCGGCCTCGGTCGGGTTGGCCAAGCCGATGAAGATGGTGCCGAGAACCAGGAAGATCAGCACCAGCGGCGGGATCAGCGAGAACGCCACCCGCCGCAGCAACGCGGCGCCTCGCAACGTCCGCGCCTCGGGCGGCAGCGCAGGGGTGGCGCTGGGGCGGATCAGGGAAACCGCCAGGATGTAGCCGGCATATAGGCCGGTCAGGATCAACCCGGGCAGCAACGCGCCTTCGTACATCAGGCCAATCGGGCGGCCCAGCTGGTCGGCCATGACGATCAGCACCAGCGACGGCGGTATGATTTGCGCCAACGTGCCCGAAGCGGCGATCACGCCGGCGGCGACGCGGCGGTCGTAGCCATAGCGCAGCATGATTGGCAGCGATATCAGCCCCATGGAGATGACCGACGCGGCGACCACGCCGGTGGTGGCTGCCAGCAGGGCGCCGACGAAGATGACCGCATAGGCCAGGCCGCCCCGCAGCGGCCCGAACAATTGGCCGATGGTGTCGAGCAGGTCTTCGGCCATGCCGCTGCGTTCCAGGATCAGCCCCATGAAGGTGAAGAACGGGATCGCCAGCAGGGTGTCGTTGCGCATGATGCCGAAGATGCGCTCGGGCAGCGCCTGCAGCAGTTGCGGTTGCAGCAGGCCCAGGGCAATGCCCAAGGCGGCGAAGGCAAGGCCGTTGGCCCCCAGCGCAAAGGCGACCGGATAGCCGCTGAGCAGGAAGAGGACCAGCGCCACGAACATCAGCGGCGCGATGTTGCTGATCAGCAGGTCAATCATGGCCGCTATTCCGCTGCCCGCCCGCCAGGAAGCCCGCCCGCTTGATGAGCTCCGAAATGCCTTGGAGTGTGAGCAGGAAAAAGCCCAACGGAATCAGCATCTTGGCCGGCCAGCGGATCAGCCCGCCGGCATCGGCGGACTTTTCGCTGCTCATCAGCGACGACACGAAAATGGGCCAGGACAGCCATACCACCAGGACGGCCAGGGGCAGCAGAAAGAACAGCCCGCCGATCAGGTCGATCCACGCCTGCGTGCGGCGGCTGAACCGGCTGGAGATCACGTCGATGCGAATGTGTTCGTTGTGCAAAAGGGTGTAGCCCGCGCACAGCAGGTAGATGGCCGAGAACAGGTACCACTGGATTTCCAGCCACGCGTTCGAGCTGTCGTTGAACGCGTAGCGGATGATGGAATTGCCGGCGCTGACCAGCGTCAACAGCAGAACCAGCCAGGTGACTACCCGGCCAACGATGGTGTTTAGGCCATCGATCAGGCTGCTCAAGCGCAGCAACAGGGACACCGGCTTTCTCCCGACTGGTCGCACCACTCCTTTTGGGCGCCCCCCAATATGGCATAGGCGCGCATGGCGAACAAACAGGGAGAGGCGTGGCAGTCAGGGAACGAGGGGCTCAGCCCGTCTCGGCGATGGCCGGGTTTCCGGCTTGGCTGTCGGCCGGCGCTTCCACCAGATGCCAGCCATTGGGGCCGAATGCCTCGAGCGGGGCGAAGCGCGATTTGTAGGACATCTTGCGGCTCTCGGCGATCCAATACCCCAGATAGACGTAGGGTAGGGCCAATTGGCGGGCTTCCTGGACCAGCCAGGTGACGATGTAGGTGCCCAGCGAGCGCCGCTGCAAATCGGGATCGTAGAAACTGTAGACCGCCGACAATCCGTCGGACATCCGATCGGCCAGACAGGCCGCGGTCAGCGTGCCGTCGGCGCGACGGTATTCGATCAGAAAGGTGTCGATCGGGCTGTCCTCGACCATCGAGCGGTAGTCGTAAAAGCCCATCAAGGCCATGTCGCCGCCGGCATGGCGCGATTCCTGGTAACGGGAAAACAGCCGGTATTGCTCGGCGGTGGCGCGGGCCGGAACCTTGCGGGCGATCAGATCCTCGTTGGTGCGGGTCACGCGTCGCATGGTGCGGTCGGGCACGAAACGGTCGGTGACGATGCGCACGGGGATGCAGGCGCTGCATCCCGGACAGGCGGGGGTGTAGGCGATGGAATGGCTGCGGCGAAATCCCGCCCGCGACAATGCTTCATGCAGCACCTCGGCGTCGGGGCCGTTCAACTCTGTCACGATCTTGCGCTCGAGTCGCCCGGCGATATAGGGGCAGGGCAGCGGCGCCGTGGTGAAGAAAAAATGCGGCCGTTTCAGGGGAATATGATCCATCGCGTCCCGTTCACTTGGGCTGGGGGCGGCTCCGCCCGCGGCATCCCCTCATATGGTGGCCCGCCTTCACCGATACCAAGGGGACCGGCGAGAGAGAACCCGGCTTCAACCAATGTCCTGGATTGGCGAAAGGTCATTCACCACCACCGTACCGGCCAACCAATCGTGCAATGTCCGTCTGCGAGGGTTGAAAAGGGCAATCAGCAGGATCAGAGACCCGGTCGTCGCGAGCGAACCATAGAACGCCACGGTTTGGATCATGGCCTGGAATAGGTCCGGGCGTCCACCCCAAGCGGCGCGTTGCGGCGACAAACTCATGACCCGCAGGCCCATGACGCGCATGCCGATGGTGGCCGAACGTCGCGAGGCGATGAACAGCGAGTGATAGGCCAGCGGCAGGATGGCCAGCAGCAAGGTGCCGACGGGAGCCAGGATGCCGAAGGAAAATACCGACATCAGGCCGCCGAGAACCCACAGCACCGCGCCCAGCAAGCCGACCACCAAGAGGTCGAGAAGATAGGCCACCACACGTTTCGCCGTTATGCCGCGGAAGTATTCCGGATAGCTCCAGGCGTCCGCCCAGCGAGGCTGATAGGGCATGTCGACGACTATGGGAGAGGTGGACATGGACGAACCTCCGTCTGATCCTCTACTCGAAGTAGGGCGAAAAGCGGCCGCGTCCAGCTCCCGACGCTATTTCTTCTTCGGAGCCGGCGGGGGCATCTGCGATGCCGGCATTTCCGGAGGCGCCGCAAGGTCGTTTTCGCGCATCAGGATGATGCTGATGCGACGATTGCGCGGGGCCTTGGGGTCGTTGGTCAGCAGGGGATCGGTGTCGGCACGGCCCACCACGCGATCGACCCGGCCTTCGGGAACGCCCGCCGCCAGCAGGGCGCGGCGGCTGGCCAAGGCGCGG
>DATGXU010000573.1:0-4266 GCA_035298685.1 Magnetospirillum sp.
ACCTCCGCCCGGTCCGGACGATCCGCCCCTTCCGCCTCCTCCCGGGGGGCCAGGTGATAGTGATTTTCCCCTTCCTCCTCCGCCGCCAATCCCTAAAGATCCGCTTATTCTTGATTTGAACGGCGACGGTATTGGGCTGACTTCGGTCAATGGCTCCCGTTCGTTCTTCGATGTGGACAGCGATGGTTTCCTTGAACAGACCGCCTGGGTTACGGGCGGCGATGGATTTCTGGCGCTGGATAAGAACGGCAACGGTAGTATCGATGACGCCCGCGAGCTATTTGGCACAGGGGAAACTGATGGGTTTGCCGTGCTGGCGCAATACGACAGCGACAATAACGGCAAGATCGATGATCGAGACGAAATCTTCACCAGCCTGCGAGTGTGGCACGATTCAAATGGGGATGGCGTGGGCGAGTTGACCACTCTCGCAGACCAGGGAATCACTTCCATAGGCCTATCCTCCATCTCCGGAGTCTATTCTATTCATGGCAATGCCGTTTTAAAGCAGGGCATATTTACATGTACGGACGGATCGGTCGGAGAAATTTCTGCGATCGCTCTTTCCGCCAATCAGGCCAACTCCGTTGCTACTGGCGTGCTCAAAGGCGTGATCGTTACGCAAACAATGATGGAAGAGGTAATGCACCTTCCTGGCTTGCGCGGCTACGGCACGGTCATTGACCTTCCTTGGGCTCTGCTTAAGGACGACAGCTTGCGAGTCATGGTAAGAGACTTCGTTGCCATGCAGCAGAAGGAGGCAGATTTCCCCAGTTTAAAAGATGCGTTCAAGGGGATCATTTTCCGTTGGACTGGCGTCGATGGGGTTGATCCGTCCAGTCGCGGCTCGAACATAGATGCCCGCATCCTCACAGCGCTGGAACACTTATGGGGACAGAACTGGTACGACTTTGACCATAATACAGCCAACCCGCTCAGCAATGCCGTGCCGGGGTTGGTGGATGTATGGGAACAAGTTTTTAATGCTTTCTTCTCGCGAGTATTGCTTCAGACGCAGTTTGCGGACGTGGCGCCGCAAGCCACCTACGACTACTGGAAGGATAGCTGGACCCTAAACGTCAGTGCCGAGCAGCTCTTCTCGGGCTTAGCGACCCATGCACCCACAGACCTCGGCGGAGCGATAAAATTCTGGACCGAAGTGCTGCCACTTTTCGACGGTTTCAGGAGCCAATTAAGCCCGACCGAAGGGGCCTACGATGAAGCGCGTCGCGTGGCGCTGAATTACTGGGGGCTTGGGGAAAACATCGACAATCTGCTCCAGGGGCGTCTGCATGCATATGCTGGCAGCGATACTTCTGATACAATCGTTGGCTCGTCAGCCGTTGACATCCTTTTTGGTGGCCACGGCAATGACAGCTTGCAAGGTGGTACGGACAACGACACCTACATTTATCGCCGCGGCGATGGCGACGACATCATCGTGGAAAGCTGCTGGAACGGAGATAGCGACCGGCTGGTGCTGAACGGCATCAAATCCTCCGACGTGACCCTGGTGCGCAACGGCAATGACGTAACCCTGGTGGTGGCGCCGACCACGGCCGGCGGCAACGATGGCGGCTCTATTCTGTTGGCCCGAGAGCTCGAAGAGTGGGGCGGGCAAGGTATCGACAGGGTCGTGTTCGCCGATCGTGTGGTGTGGAACCAGAACGACCTGCGCCGTCTGGTTCTGGCCCAGGCGGCGACGGCGGGGAACGACGTCATCGCCGGCTTCAATGTTGACGACACCCTGAGCGGCGCTGGCGGCAACGACACCTTGTCCGGCGGACAGGGCAATGACACCTACCGTTTCAGCCGTGGTGATGGCGACGACATCATCGTGGAAAGCTGCTGGAACGGAGATGGTGACCGCCTTGTGCTGAACGGCATCGACTCGTCCGACGTGACCCTGGTCCGCAACGGCAACGACGTCACCCTGGTGGTGGCGCCGACTTCGGCCGGTGGCAATGATGGCGGCTCCGTCCGTCTGGTGAACGAGCTCGAGGAATGGGCAGGGCAAGGTGTCGACAGGGTCGTGTTCGCCGATGGCGTGGTGTGGAACCAGAACGATTTGCGCCGTTTGGTTCTGGCCCAGGCAGCGACGGCGGGGAACGACGTCATCGCCGGCTTCAATGTCGACGACACCCTGAGCGGCGCCGGCGGCAACGACACCTTGTCCGGCGGACAGGGCAATGACACCTACCGCTTCAACCTGGGTGACGGCCACGACACCATCCTGGAAGGTTACTGGGACGGAGGCGGCGATCGTCTGGTGCTCGGCGCCGGCTTGACCGCCGACAAGCTGATCCTTCAGCGTTCCGCCAGCGATCTCAACGACGTTACCCTTCGCTTCGCGGGCGTCGAAGATTCCATATTTCTCGACAACGAGTTCGCGGGTGCCGGGTCGGGTGTCGAGCAAATCCAGTTTGCCGATGGCACTGTGTGGACCCGGGATCAGTTGTTCGCGCACCTGCCAACGGCAATTTCGGTCGGCACGACGGTGACAGGCTCTCTGTCGTCGGCCACGTCTCCGGCCTATTATTCGGTCACCTTGGTGGCCGGCATCACCTATGTCGTCTCGCAGCAGGCCGGTATGGGTGCTTTGGCAGATCCTGCCTTCCAGGGCATGTACGATCCGCTGGGCCATCTCGTGCCGGGCAGCGATAGCAACAGCGGTTCCGCTGACGTCCAACTGACCATGACGCCCACGACCACAGGCACCTACACCTTGGCCGTGGGTGGCTCCGGGGCAACGGAAAGCTTCACGCTGGCCGTCACCGCGCCACTGGCTGTGGGCGGAAAGGTCGTGGGTGACATTTATGCCTCGGGTGTGACCAACACCTTCACTGTCGAGTTGGCCGCCGGCACCACCTATGTCATCACCCAGCAGGGAAGCGGGCATGGCGGGGGGACGAATAACGACCCCTATTTCCGAGGCATTTACGACGCCAGCGGGAACCTGATCGCCAACACCGAATCTGATGACTGCGATGGACGGGACTCGCGGGTCACCTTCACCGCCAATACCAGCGGCACCTACACGCTGGTAGCCGGCGGCTATGGCAGCAATACCGGCACCTACACCTTGGCGATCTCGGGCACGGTGTATGGAACCACGGCCAACGACACGTTGACGGGGGGTGCTGGCAACCAGACGCTGACGGGCCGAGGCGGTGAGGATCGCTATGTCTTCCATTTGGGCGACGGCCAGGACGTGGTGGACAATCGTGGGTTCGCCAGTGACGGCGACGCAGTGGCGTTCGGCAGCGGCATTGCCGCCGACCAACTATGGTTCCAGCGTAGCGACAGAGACCTGACGGTGACGGTGATCGGCACCACGGATCGGCTGACAATCGCCGGCTGGTACGATGGTGGCGGCAATCACGTGGCACGGTTTGAAACTGCCAACGGAAACATGCTCGGCGATACTGACGTCGAGAAGTTGGTGAACGCAATGGCAGCATTCAGCCCGCCGCCGTCGGGGCAAACTACGCTTGCCGCCGATGTGCACCAACAACTGGATGCCGTGCTGGCGGCGAACTGGAAAGCGGCTTGAAGGACGGGCGGCGCCGTTTCGGAGATTGGAACGGCGCCGCCCACATCCTGCGGTCAAAGCGAGAAACAGAGCTCCGGTCCAGTGCCGAGCTTGTTGCGAATGGCACGCCGCTTGTCCAAGGAACCGACTGATCATGCATTTGGCGCCGGCTCGGTGTGTTGGTAGTGCGACCATACATTCCTGGTCACGACGCACCTCTGGCCGAGGTGAGGATGGTGTTCACGAGGAGAGCGCTCACCGGGCTCGCGTCGCTGTTTTGCACAAGACGGAGCCGTGGCGGGTCTAGAGGCAAACCGCCCGAACGCGGGAGTCCTCCCCCGTTGGCACGTTGGAGAAGTTACGTTTCTCCGATTATCAAAGAGATTCGCGGTCGCCCAGAAGGCGAATGCCGGGGTGCACGGCCTGAGCGGAACGCTTACGACGACCACGTATCCAAGTCGCCTCCTCGAACAGCAAAACCCAACGGACGCTGCCAAATTTCGCATGGCGCGGCAACACGGCGCTCGCCTATGAAGGCCCCCTCGCCAAAGCGACACGAAGATTGACGGAGAGCAGTCCTTCCGATACGGATGAACGCAAGCCTTCATCTTTTGCGAGCACCCAGAGATGCCAAGCTTGAATTGGATCGGAAAGGACCGCGTCGTCGGTCATCATCACGACGTCCCGTTCAAGGCACTGGAGAAGCGTTACCACTTTTGCTCGGCAGTTACCCC